>JAUWWA010000238.1 GCA_030617125.1 Pirellulales bacterium
CGTCCCGCTGGTCGCCCGGTACGCCGACGTGCTGCAAATCGGCGCCCGAAACATGCAAAACTACCGCCTCCTGGAAGCGGCCGGCGCGGAGGGCAAGCCGGTGCTGTTGAAGCGCGGACCCAGCGCCACCATGGACGAACTGCTGCTGGCTTTCGACGCAGCACGGCCCGGCGATCATCCCCAGGGCGGTCAAAGCGGCCGGCGCCACCGCGCTGCGCGGCGGGGCTTTCAAGCCGCGCACCAGCCCCTACAGCTTCCAAGGCCTCAAAGAGGAAGGGTTGAAGATCCTCGCCGCCGCACGGGCTGAAACCGGACTGGCCGTCGTGACCGAGGTGCTGGCGGCGACCGAAGTGGCCCTGGTCGCCCGCTACGCCGACGTCCTGCAAATCGGCGCCCGAAACGTGCAATACTACCGCCTGCTGGAAGCGGTCGGCAAGGAGGGCAAGCCGGTGTTGCTCAAACGCGGTCCCAGCGCCACGATGGACGAACTCCTGCTGGCCGCCGAGTACGTGCTCAATGCCGGCAACCCGAACGTGATGCTCTGCGAACGCGGCATCCGCACGTTCGAATCGCACGTGCGGTTCTCGCTCACGCTCGCCTCGGTGCCGGACCTGCACGCGCGGACGCACTTGCCGGTGGTGGTCGCCCCGAGCCACGGGACCGGGCACGTAAGCCTGGTGCCGAGAATGGCCGCCGCCGCGGTGGCCGCCGGCGCCGACGGGCTGATCGTCGAGGTCCACCCCGAGCCCGAAACCGCGCTGAGCGACGGCTACCAATCGCTTACCTTCGAACAGTTCGAAGCATTGATGCAGCTTTGCCGCAAGGTGGCCGAAGCGGTAGGCAAAAAAATCACCCCCAACACCTAAAAAAGGGAACATGCTGCTTTCTTACGTGTTTTGAAAACCGTTTTCGCCTAGCCATTCCAACAAAATCCGCTCAGAAAGTAGCATGTCCCTTTATCTTGCCGAGTGCTTGTCCGATTGCCGCACAGGGGCGACAATTCGGTCATGGCGGAAGGGGAAACCACTAGCACCGGATCCAGGCCCGACGACACGCGCCCCGGCGGCGTGCGGTACCAGCCGCTGGTGATTGTGCTGGTGGGCGCCGGCGTTGGGATCGTGATCGATCGGTTCCGGCCGATGCCGGTGTTCGCGTGGTGGGCGATCGCCGCGGTCGGACTGTGCGCGTGGCTGGAATTGCGGCGGCGCCGGTGGGAGCCCGCGGCCGCGATGGTGCTGATGTTGGCGATTGCTGCGACCGCCGCCGCGTGGCATCATTGCCGATGGCGCCTGTTCGCGGCGAACGACCTGGTCTGCTACGCCCGGGCGAACGCGCAGCCGGTTTGCGTCGAGGCGATCGCGCTGGGCTCGGCCCGGCTGGTGCCGGCGCCCGAGCCCAACAAGCGCAATGCGATGCGTGCAATCCCGCTGGGCGACCGTTGCCGCTTCGATGTCAAACTGACGGGACTGCGCGACGGCGTCGCCTGGCGACACGCCAGCGGCCGGGCGAGGCTCGAGGTCTACGGTCGGTTGCCCGCGGTGGAGGCGGGCGACCGGTTGCGGATATTCGGCCGGCTTTCCGCGCCCTCGGCGGCCTACAACCCCGGCGGGTTCGACTACGGCGCGTACGTTCGCGCCAAGCGGCAGCGCAGCAGCCTGCGGGCCCAATTCGCCGAGTGCGTCTCGGTTGTCGCACCGGGCGGCGGCTGGGGACCTCGGTCCTTGATCCACCGGGTGCGCTCGCACGGCAATCGGATTCTTCAACGGCGCCTCGACCCACGCCGCGCCGCGCTGGCCTCGGCCGTATTGCTGGGCGCCCGCGAACGGCTCGACCCGGAACAGAAGCAAGCCTTCCTGGAGACGGGGACGATCCACCTGCTGGCGATTTCGGGGCTCCACGTCAGCATCTTGGCCGGGCTGTTGATGTTTGTGATGCTGCGCGTCCCGATCCCGCGAGGCCTGGCCTTGCTCGTTGTGGCCGGTGCGGCCGTGTTCTACATGCTGCTGAGCGAGGCCCGGCCGCCGGTGGTTCGTGCGACGATCCTCGTGCTGGTGCTGTGCTGGTCGCTCTATCTCGGGCGTCGGGCGTTGGGGTTCAATTCGCTGGCCGCCGCGGCGCTGATCGTCCTGGCCGTCAACCCGGCCGAGCTGTTTCACACCGGGGCGCAACTGTCGTTTCTGGCCGTGGCGGGAATCATGTTCTTCGCTCCGAAGTGGTTTGACTCCGAGAAGCAGAGAGATCCCCTGGAACGCTTGATCGAGCGAAGTCGAAGTTGGCCGGCGCGGATGGCATGGGTTCTGGGACGCATTGCGCGCCGTTTGACGCTGATCAGCGCGATGATCTGGCTGCTGTTGCTGCCGCTGGTGATGGCCCGGTTTCATGTGCTTGAGCCGGTTGCCGTGATCCTGAACACGGTGCTTTGGCTGCCTATGGCGGCGGGGTTGTGGTTCGGATTCGCCACACTGGTGTTCGGTGGGCTGGCGGCGCCGCTGGGCGTGTTCTTCGGCAGTTTGTGTAATGCGAACCTTTGGCTTCTTGACTCTGCCGTGACGCATGCCAGGGAAATCCCGTTGAGTCATTTTTGGGTTCCCGGTCCGGCCGACTGGTGGCTAGTGGGGTTCTATGGGACTCTGGCGGTTTTTGCGGCGGCGCCGAGGATCCGCCCGCCTCGGCGATGGTGTCTGGCCCTTCTGGCCGCGTGGTCGGCGGTCGGCTTTGCGGCCGGCCCGCTGCGCGATGATCCGCGGCGGCTCGATTGCACGTTCCTCTGCGTGGGCCACGGCTGCGCGGTGGTGCTCGAACTGCCGTCGGGGCAGACGATCTTGTACGACGCCGGGCAGTTCGGTTCGCCCAGCTCAGGAAGCCGGTCGATCGCCGAGTTCCTCTGGTCGCGCGGGATTACGCACCTCGACGCCGTGGTTCTCTCGCACGGCGACATCGACCACTACAACGCCGTGCCCGGGCTGCTCGAGCGGTTCTCCGTCGGGGTGATCTACGTGTCGCCGTTCATGTTCGAGAACCCGAATGAGGCCACCAACGTCCTTCAAGAAGCGATTCATGACTCGGGCGTGCCGAGGTGCAAGATCCTCGGCGGCGACGTGTTGGACGGCGGCGAGGATTGCCGCATCGAAGTGCTCCACCCGCCACGCCGAGGCGCGCTGGGAAGCGACAACGCCAACAGCATCGTGCTGTCGGTCGAACACCTCGCCCACCGCGTGCTTCTGCCGGGCGACCTGGAATCGCCTGGGCTGGACGCCGTCCTGGCCGAAGAGCCGCTCGATTGCGACGTCTTGCTGGCTCCGCACCACGGCAGCCGAGGGAGCAATCCGCCGGGATTGGCCCGGTGGTGCACGCCGCAGTGGGTCGTCATCAGCGGCGGCCGGCGGTGGGATTCCCGGGAAGTTAGGGCCGACTATGAAGCCGCCGGCAGCCGGGTCCTCCACACGGCCGAATGCGGCGCAGTGAGCGTGACGATCGATCCGTCCGGTGTGAAGGTTGAGGGGTTCCTGCCGCCGAGGGCCGGCCATTAGGTAACCTGGTCTGGTGCTATCGATGTTTAGCGGGCGGGCAACGCCCGCCGTTTGGTTGCGGCCGGACGCCGTGCCAGGATTTGAGGTTCTTACTCACTTTGGTTGCGGCCAAATGCGGCGTTGGGGGTATTTCTCCGAGAATACTTGTCCCCGCGTGCAATAATCGCCGCCGAACCGCGTTTGCATAGATAGATGAGCTCCCAGAGCCGACAAACGGACGACACCCAACGGTTCGCGGCTTGGGGTCGCGAGCACGGCAACGCGGTCCGCGGCTACCTGCTGGCGATGGTTCGCCGGGTGGACGTGGCCGAGGATCTGACCCAGGAGGTGTTTTGCCGGGCCTGGCAGGCGCGGCGCCGGTATCGCGAACAGGGCAACGCCCGAGCGTACCTGCTGCGAATCGCCGATCGGCTGCTTTGCGATCGCGGTCGCAAGGCGGGCCGGGAAATCACGCTGGACGAGGAACACTGGAAACAAATTGAACCGGTCAGCCGGGCCGCGGAGCCGTCGGCGAGCGTGTCTCGGGCGGAAATGGCCAGGCGACTGACCACGGCGCTGGAGAGTCTGTCGGCGGTGCAACGCCGGGTTTTGCTGTTGAGATATTACGGCGAGTTGAGTTTTGCCGAGATCGCCCGAGTTATCGGCTGCCCGTTGAATACCACGCTGAGCCACGCTCGGCGCGGGCTGTCGGCATTGCGAAAACTGTTTGTGGAGGATGTCCCGTGAGCGACGAGCAAGAGAAACTTCAACGCCAACTGGAGCAGGCCACCGCCGCGGAGAGCCGGCCGGATGCCCCGTTGGACCCCGAGACGGCGTCGATGCGGCAGGCATGGCTTGCGCTGGGGCAGTTGCTCGTCTCCGGCCGGCTGGGCCGCTTCGAGCA
>JAUWWA010000174.1 GCA_030617125.1 Pirellulales bacterium
GGTGGCCCGGCGATACTACAATTGGAACTCGACCTTCGTCTATGACGGGGAGGTTTACGACCACGTGCAGATGCGGCTGCGCGGCGCCAACGGCCGCTACCACCTTTCCGGCAAGCGGTCGATGAGGATCCGCTTCAACGACGGCCATCAGCTTCAGGCTCGCGACCAGAACGGCGAGGAGTACGAGACCGAGTGGCGCCAACTGGTCGTCAGCAAGATGTTCGGCAACCGGCAGGACGGCAACTGGGGGCTCGCGGAAGCAATCAACAACGAGCTTTGGAACGTGGTCGGCGTGCCGGCCCCCGACACCCACTGGTTCCACTTCCGCGTCGTCGACGGCGCCGAAGAGGTCCCCTCCGGCCCCAACGCCCAATACTACGGCGATTTCTGGGGCATGTTCATGGCCTTCGAGCGATACGACGTCAACTTCCTCGAAAACCACGACTTGCCAAAGGGCAATCTCTACAAGCTGATTAATCGGGTCTCGGACGGGAAACTTCAGCAGCGGTATCAGGCCCCGGATGCCGTCTCCAACGCAGAAGACTTCTACAACATCAAGAACAGCCTCGACGCCTCCCAGACCGAGCAATGGCTGAACACGTACGTCAACTACGACGAATGGTATTGGTACCACGCCATGGCCGAGGCGATTAGACACTACGACTACTGGCCCGGTGCCAACAAGAACGTCGCCTGGTACTTCGAACCGGTGGAAGACAACCCGTACGGACGCTTCTGGCACCTGCCGTTCGATTCCGACGCAACCTGGGGACCGACCTATAACGCCGGAAACGACGAGGCCAAGGCCGCCATCGCGGACGAGCCCGCGATGAGGCAGGAATATCGCAACGTGATCCGCGAGTTCCGCGACCTGGTCTGGCAACCGGAGGTGATCAATCCCTGGATCGATCGGCTCGCCTCCGTCATCGAAGAATTCTCCCTGGCCGATCGCGACCGCTGGAAAGACGCGCCCGCCGATGCCGGCCGTCAGGACTGGGGACCCGTCGAAGACAAGGTCGCCGACATGAAGAAGTTCGCCTGGGAAGGTGGTTCCTGGCCAGGGGGAAGCGTGCCCGCCGAAGGCCGCGCCGCCTACCTCGACCAGCTCGCCGGCGCCGAGGGCGACGCCACGAGCATCCCCGACACGCCGGCGATTCCGCCGCTGCCTCCGCCCGGGCCGCGCAGGGCGTCCGGGGCCGGGCCGCTGTGGATCAGCGAGTTCATGGCGGATAACGAGCATACGCTGGCCGACGAGGATCGCGCCTATCCCGATTGGATCGAAATCTACAACCCCACCCCCGGAACCGTGAGCCTCAAAAACTGGTATCTCACCGACGATGCCGCCGACCTGAAGAAGTGGCAGTTCCCCGACGTGAGCATTGCCGGGGGCGACTACCTGGTGGTGTTCGCCTCGGGCAAGAACCGTACCGACCCGGCCGGGCCGCTGCACACCAACTTCAGGCTCGCCGACGAGGGCGACTACCTGGCCCTGGTCAAGCCGGACGGAACCACCATCGCCCACGAGTTTACCGAGCAGTTCCCCCGGCAGCACGACGACGTCTCCTACGGCCTGACGATCAAGCAGTTGACCGGCGTGCTGGTTGCCGAAGGGGACGAAAGCACCTACCTGGTTCCCACTGAAGAAGTCGGCGGCTGGATGGCCGCGGACTTCGACAACACGGGCTGGGTGGGCACCGAGCTGTCGCCGATCGTGGTCACCGAGGTCGGCACCCGCAAGCCCGATTTCATCGAAATCCAAAACGTCTCCAACCTTCCCACCGACACGGCCGGCTGGTTCGTGGCCATCAACGATCCGTCCGGCGGCGTCAACGGCGTCAACGTAGACACCTGGGACCTGCCCGATTCGATCGTGCCGGGCGAGGTGCTCTACCGCAGCAACGAATACTTCTACGACGACACCGACCCGGTGGCCGAAGCACACTACTGGGGCAATATCATCAACTTCGGCACCACGGGCCCGGGCTGGGTGATGATCGTCGAGAGCAGCGGCCGCGTGGCCGAGTTCGTCGTCTGGGGTTACAGCAGCGAGGATTTGCAGGGCCTGAACGTGGATGTAAACGGCGTCAGCTACGCCACGCCGGGCGCCTGGAAGGGCGCCCCGGTGGCGAGGAACACCAGTTCCACTTTCACGCTCCAACGCCAGGGCAACGTCGACAACGACAACGCCTCCAACTGGACGTGGCGGGGGCCGGAGAACATGGGCCTGTCGAACACGGTCATCACCACGCCCTTCCTCAGCGGCCCCACGACGGGCATCGGCTACAGCCTGGTTGCGCCGGGGCTGAAAGAGGCCATCCAAACCGACGTGGAATCGGAGATGTACGGCACCAACGCCTCGCTCTGGGCCCGCTTCACTTTCGCCATGGACGAGCCGAGCGTGTTCGACACCTTGACGTTGCGAATGAAATACAACGACGGCTTCGTGGCTTATCTCAACGGCCAGAGGGTGGAAGGCGCCAACGCGCCGCCGCCGCCGGCGGTGCCGGCCTGGAACTCCACGGCCACCGACCCGCGCAGCGACGCGGAGTCGCTGGAGTGGGAAGATTACCAGATCAGCCAATACCTGGGGCTGTTGCAGCCGGGCGTGAACGTGCTGGCGATTCACGGGCTGAACCACGACGCGGCGGACGGCCAGTTTCTCGTCCTTCCGGAGCTGATTGCCACCGGCGTGGAGGCCGCCGAAGAGTACTTCGTGGCCGCCACGCCCGGCAAGCCGAATTCGCCCGGCTTCCCCCGCTCGGCCGAAGTGCCCATCGACCAGTTGACCTTCCAGACCGGCGCGTTCAGCGATCCGCAAGACGATCCGCAAGGCGACGACACGTTTGCGGCCATGGAGTGGCGCGTGGGCGAGATGACCGACCCTAACGCACCAGGCTACGATCCCGACTCGCCCCGGATCTACGAGGTGACGCCCGCCTGGGAAAGCGGCGAGTTGGACACCTTCGAGAATACCGTCACCATCCCGGCCGGGGCGTTGGAGGTGGGGCACACCTACCGCGTGCGGGTGCGCATGAAGGACGGCACCGGCCGCTGGAGCCACTGGTCCGAGCCGGTGCAGTTGATCACCATCCCGCCCCAGAGCCCGCTGTTTACCGACCTCCGCATCACCGAGGTGATGTACCACCCGGCCGACGCCACGCCGGAGGAACGGGCCGTCGACCCCGCTTTCACGGCCGACGACTTCGAGTTTATCGAACTGACGAACACCGGCGACGGGACGCTCGACATCTCGGGCGTGCATTTCACCGACGGCATCGTTTTCAGTTTTACCGGCAGCGGCGTAACCCAGCTCGCCCCCGACGAGTTCGTGGTGGTGGCGCGGAATCCGGACGCATTCAACCTCCGCTACCACGACGTCGACAACCTGGTCGGCCCGTTTCTCCCGCAACTCGACGAAACGGAACCCACCCGGCTCAACGACGACGGCGAGCGGCTCACGCTGGCCGACGTCACCGGTTCGCCGATCGTGGATTTCAGCTACAACGACGGCGGCAACTGGCCCGGCCGGCCCGCCGGCAAGGGAGCCTCGCTGGAGGTGCTCGATACGGCGGGTGACTATGACAATGATGACAACTGGCGTCCCAGCCTCGAATACGGCGGATCGCCGGGTTCTGACGGCAACGGAGCTGTCCGCGACGTGGTGATCAACGAGGTGCTCACCCACACCGATTGGCCCTTGGTCGACGCCATCGAGCTGTACAACGCCGGCAAAAAGAAGGTGGACGTCGCCGGCTGGTATCTGAGCGACTCCTGGGGCTGGGACTGGAATCCGAATAACGGCAACTACAAGAAGTACCGCATCCCCGTGCTCGACCTGGGCGAGTCGGGCAAGACGCTGCTGTGGCCGGGCGAGTACATCGTGTTCGATGAGTCTCACTTCAATCCGACGGGCCTGGACGACGATCCGGCCAACGACGACCCGCTCGACTTCGCCCTCGACGGCGCCCAAGGCGACGACGTGTGGCTGATGAAGGCCGACCCGCAGGGCAACCTCACCGCGTTCGCCGACCACGTGGACTTCGGCGCGGCCCCCAGCGCCGAATCGCTCGGGCGCTGGCCCAACGCCAGCGGCGAACTGTACCCCATGACCGCCCAGACCTTGGAAGAGCCCAACAGCGGCCCGCGCATCGGCCCGGTGATCATCAGCGAAGTGATGTACAACCCGCCCGACCCGGACGGCCTCGGCGGCATCGCCCCGGGCGATCTGGAGTTCATCGAGCTGCACAACCCGACCGGCGAGGCGATCAACCTGGCCGAGATGCTGGACAATCCGCACCCGGGCCAGCCGCAGTACCTGGCCGACTGGCGGCTGCGCAAGGGCGTGGACATGGAGTTCGACGAGGACACGATCCTTCCGGCCGGCGGCACGCTGGTCGTCCTGTCGTTCAACCCGGACAACGAGGACAACCACGACCGCGTGACCGACTTCCGCAGCTACTACGGCATCGACGACACCGTGCCGCTGGCCGGCGGCTACGGCGGCAACCTGGACAACGGCGGCGAGCGCGTCCGGCTGCAACACCCGGACGAACCGCCGCTGGAGAAGAGCCACGTCGTGCCGCACTACCTCGAGGACGAGGTCAACTTCGACGACGTCGATCCGTGGCCGGAGGAGGCGGACGGCACGGGCGACTCGCTGCACCGGCTGGGAGAAAATCGCTGGGGTAACGATCCAGCGAGCTGGAAGGCCGACACGCCCAGCCCGGGTAAAGTCGACCTGGTAGTTGTGGCCGAGGTGGCCGGCCGACGTGTCTTCTACCACAACTCCTCCTTCGCCGGCGAGAAAGCGATCGCTCCCACGCCGCAGGAACTGACTGCCGCGGGCAAGGAAGCCAAGTGGGGCAAAGAGGCGCTGCTGCCGGGCCAGACGGCGACCTTCCAGAACTACACCACCTACAGCCGCGGCCTCAACGGCATCATCGTGGAGATCGCCAACCTGCCGGAAATCACCACGCAGTTCACCAGCACCGACTTCGAGTTCCGCACCGGCAACAGCAGCGATCTGGGCACCTGGTCCGATCCGGAGCTGACTCCGGGTCCGGAAAACATCGCCCTGGACACCGGCGGCCCCGGTCCGGCCCGGGCGACGCTTACCTGGGCCGACAACGCGATCGAAAACCAGTGGCTCCAGGTGACGCTGAAGGCGAACGCCAACACGGGCCTGGCGGCGGATGA
>JAUWWA010000343.1 GCA_030617125.1 Pirellulales bacterium
GGCCGGCGATGGACATCTATGGCTCCGTAGGTGAACACCTGATTTGGAATAGCCCCAATGTGCCAAACCAGGAATTTTTCCAACACGCTACCCTGATCCTCTCGATCCTTGCCGTCAACCTCGATCTGCCCGTTCAAGTTCTGATGTTGGACGCGACCCATACAAACTTTTCCGGCTGGCGGGGCTCGATCGACCAGGCCCGGCAGCGGTGGCTTGAGATCCAGCGGTGGCTGATTCAGAGTTTCCACACGCCCGTATATCGCTGGAAAGTCCGGCAGTGGGCCGCCGATGACCCGGTCCGACGCCGCACGATTGAAGAGCAGGAAAAGACCCGCCGCCGGGCGGGCGGGGTCGACGCCTTCGGTCACGTCTGGCACCCGGCCGGCTGGCCGTATATCGAGCCGACGCAGGACGCAACCGGCGACCTGATCCAGATTCGGAATCTATTGACCAGTCCCCGCCGACTCGCTGCTCGCCGTGGGATCGACTACGAGGTCATGGTTCGCGAGTCCACAGAAGACCGGATACTCCTGATCAATACCTGCCAAGACGCCGCCGACCAACTAAACGGCAGGAACAAGGATCGAGAGGGCTGGGTGCCGCTAACGTGGCGAGACATCGGGCAACCGCCGATGCCCGAAGGCGTCAATATCAGCGTCAACAGCGGGGCCGAGCTAGGGGGTGGTCAGCCCGATGAGCCCGAAACAACGGGAGCGCCGCCGCCAGCGACGTAATCCAATGGCCGAGATTGCCATCTACCAAGACATCGACAGCGCGACCGGCTTCGGGCCACAGGCTCTACGTGATGCGCTGACCGAGGCGGCTGGTGGACCGGTGACGGCCCGGCTGAATTCCGAGGGTGGAAACGTCATCGACGGCCTGGCGTGTTACAACCTTCTGCGGAACTATCCCGGAGAAACCACCGTCGTCATCGATGGGATGGCCCTGTCGATCGCCAGTCTGGTCGCCTGCGCCGGTGACAAGGTGCAGATGGCCGAAAATTCGTGGTTCATGCTGCACAATCCGCACAACCAGGTGGCGGGCGACGGCGACGATCTCCGGGGCATGGCCAACCTGCTGGACGGGATGAGGGATCAGCTCGCTAACGTCTACACCGCGAAATCGAAGAAGCCGAAGGAGGAAATTCTCCAGCTTATGGATGCCGAAACCTGGTTGACCGGGCCCCAGGCCCTGGAGGCCGGTTTTGTCGACGAAGTTACCGCGTCGCTTGAGGTGGCGGCTGAATTCGACGCGAGCAGGTTTTCCCGGCCGCCGAAAATCCAACACAAGGAGACCGTTACCATGACGGCCGCGAGCTACCAGGAGTTGAAAGCCGCCTTCCCTCGAGCGCAGGCCGAGTTTCTTACCGGATGCCTCGACAAGGGCCACACGCTCGACAAGGCGCGGGCTGAGTATGACGAGCAAACAGCCAAGGCCCTCGAAGAGACCACCGAGGAGCTGAGCAAGTCCAAGGCCGAATTCGAGGAGTTCAAGAAGAAGAAGGAAGAGGAGGCCAAGGCCGAGGAGGAAGAGAAGAAGGAAGCCGAGGCCAAGGCAAAGGCCGAAGAGGAAGAGGAAAAGGAGGCCGCCGAGGCCAAGGGGAAAACCGGCGTGAAGGCCGCCGCCAGTGGAAAAGCCAAGGGCGGCCAGACCGCGGGCTCCCGTTTCATGGACGCCGTCAACGAGCGTGTAAAGCTCGGTATGCCCAAGGCCCAAGCCGTTGCGGAGACGGTCCACTGTGATCCTGAAGCTCATCGGGAATTTGTCCTTGGCAGCCAACGCCGGCCGTGAGTAATCCTAGCCGGTTCAGATCAAACCAAATTTGACAAGGAGAAACAGATATGTCTCAGATGATCGAAGGCCCACGGAAAACCTACCTCGCGGCCGCCGCCATCGGCGTGAATCTCCGCGTGAAGATCACCGACGCCTCGACCGCCCTGCCGACGATTAACGTGGCGGGCGCTTCCGATCCGAGCATCGGCACCACCGAGGCCGCCGTGTTGGCCGCCGGCCCCGTCGCGATCCTGCTTGCCAACGCGCAGGGAACACGCAAGATGGTTGCGACGGGGGGAATCACCGGTGGGAATCCAGTGTATGCCGCCGCCGCCGGGAAGGTGGCATCCACTGGGACCGTGGTCGAAGGCTCGGCAATGGAAACGGTTACCACCCTCAACGATATCCTAGAGGTGTTGGGGACCCACAATTCCGACATCTCGACCGCCATTGCCGGCACGACGGCCCCGGCCTTCGAGGTGGACAACGACGCGTCAACGCCCAAGATTGCACTGTCTGGCCAGGCGGGCGGGACCGGCGACTTTACGACAACCCTGACGACGGAAGCCACGCTTTCGGCTGACAACGAGATCACCGTGCCGGAATCGGACGGAGATGTCTTGGCCGCGTTGGCGTTGGCCCAGACGTTCACGGCCATCAAAACGATGGACGATGATATCGACTTCGCGTTGGGTGCCAGCGATGACGCGCTTTTGCGTTTCAGCACGGCCGATACCTCGAACCCGGCCCTTGTGTTGGCCGTGGACGACACGTCACAGCAGTTCCACATCACGGACAAGGCCGCCGTCGATACCGACTGGGCACGAACCGGCGGAACCGATCCGGAAGTGTGCATCCACAGCAACACCACCCCGATCACCGACTACCTGGCAATCGGGAACCATGATGGAACGACCGCCAGCGTCGACGTGGTTGGCGGTACGACGTTCGAGATCAAGATTGCCGGCACGGCGGAAGCGACCTTCACCGCCGCCGCGACCACGCTTCCCGGTCAACTTTCCGCGCTCGAGAGCGTAGGCAACACAGCCGGAGTCGGGATCACGGGGACCGCCACCTCCTTCGTGACCAGCGTCGAGAAAATCGGATCGCTCATCAAGACGACGATCCTGATCGACTTGCAGGCGCTGAACAGCGGCGGCACCGCCGACGACGTGATCGGAGCCGATGGCGCTGGCGTGGCCCACCTCGGACAGATCACCACAGCGCTTAATGGGACGATCATTGCCGGGCGTATGACGTGCTTGGAGACGCCGGCCACGGGCGACGACGACATCGACGTCTATTCCGCGACCGAGAACACCGGCGTGGAAGATACGCTCGTGACCGATCTGACCGAGACGGCGCTTTGCAATTCCGGCGACCTCACCGCCGGATCGGTGATCCCATTTACCGCCGTGCCAGCCGCAAACAGTTATTTGTATCTGGCTGGCGGCACCGGCGACTGTGATTTGACCTACTCCGCAGGAATCCTGCTGCTGGAATTCTGGGGGAAAGCAGCGTAACTACAACTGACACCTTGGGACCGTGTGGTTGATCCGCACGGCTTCCAGGGCCGCCCCGGGAGTCATGACCCGGGCAGCGACCCGAATCGCTTGGCCTTCGGGGGCCGTGCGGGGAAACCGCCGGCCC
>JAUWWA010000397.1 GCA_030617125.1 Pirellulales bacterium
GTCGCCAGCGGGGCCCGATGTGGTGTGTTCACGCTGCTGAGCGTCGATCGCAAGCTCAAGGCGCCTCGCCACTTCGACCTGGCCAACCTGGAGCCGCATGCCCTGCAACTCCGCTGGGACGAGGGGGAGTTTCGCTGGAACCATCCCGATTTCGGGGAGCTGTCGCTTTCGTTCGATGCCCCGCCGCCGGCCGAGCAGTTCACCGAGATCGTCCGTCGTGTCGGCGCCGAGGTGCAGGATGCCGATCGCGTCGAAGTGCCGTTCGAGTGCGTCGAGCCGGACGACGGACAGTGGTGGGCCGCCGACAGCCGCGAAGGCATCGACGTGCCACTGGGCCGCGCCGGCGCCATGAAACTGCAACACCTCCGTCTCGGCCATGGCACCTCGCAGCACGTCCTGGTTTCGGGGAAGACGGGCTCGGGCAAGTCGACCATGCTGCACGCGCTGATTACTAATCTCGCGCTGCGATACGGCCCCGACGAGGTCGAGTTGTACCTGGTCGACTTCAAGAAGGGAGTCGAGTTCAAGGCCTATGCGGGCCGGGGGCTGCCGCACGCCCGGGTAATCGCCATCGAAAGCGAACGCGAGTTCGGCCTCAGCGTGCTCGAACGGCTCGATACGGAACTCAAACGCCGCGGCGACCTGTTCCGCAAGCGGAGAGTGCAAAACGTAAAGGGCTTTCGCGAGGCCGAGCCCGACGCGGCCATGCCACGCGTGCTGTTGATCATCGACGAGTTTCAGGAGTTGTTCGTCGAGGACGACCGGCTCGCTCAGGACGCGGCGTTGTTGCTCGATCGGCTGGTGCGTCAGGGCAGGGCGTTCGGCATCCACGTGTTGCTGGGCTCCCAAACGCTCGGTGGAGCATATTCGCTGGCTCGAAGCACCATCGGCCAGATGGCCGTGCGGATCGCCTTGCAGTGCAGTGAATCCGATGCCCACCTGATCCTCAGTGAAGACAACACGGCCGCGCGGCTGCTCACCCGGCCTGGCGAGGCGATCTACAACGACGCCAACGGACTGTACGAGGGCAATCACCCCTTCCAGGTCGCTTGGCTGCCTGACTACCAGCGCGACGACTACCTCCAACGCATCGCGGCACTGGCGCGCGACCGCCAGGTGGAGCGCGCCGCGCCGATCGTCTTTGAGGGGAACCTACCGGCCGACCCGAGCCGCAACCTCTTACTGGACGAGTTGCTCAGCGCCGCGCATTGGCCGGAGCCCGGATCGTCGGTTCGGGCATGGCTCGGTTCGGCCGTCGCCATCAAGGACCCCACCGCCGCCGTGTTCGTCCGCCAAAGCGGCAGCAACTTGCTCTTGGTCGGGCATCGCGAGGAGGCCGCGCTGGGTGTGCTGGCCACGTCGGTCGTCAGCCTGGCCGCGCAGCACGCGCCCGCCAAGCCGGATGCCGCGGGGCCGGGCGCCAGTTTCTGCGTGTTCGATGGAACGCGCCCCGACGCACCGGAAGCCGGGTTCTGGGACCGCCTGGCGTCGGTCGTGCCGCATCCAGTTACCGTAGTAACGCCGCGCGACGTTCCTGAGGCCATGTCGCGGCTTGCCGCCGAGCTTGCCCGACGCATGGAAGGTTCCCTGGAGAATGCCTCGGCGATCTATCTGGTCATCTACAACTTGGGGCGGTTCCGCGAGTTGCGCAAAGCGGAGGACGAATTCAGTTTCTCCCGGCTCGACGAAAACAAACCGCCCAGCCCCGCCAAGCAACTGCTCGACATTCTCCGCGAGGGCCCGGGCTTCGGCATCCACACGCTCATCTGGTGCGACACGTACAACAACGTCGCCCGCGCACTCGATCGGCAAAACCTTCGAGAGTTGGAAATGCGAGTCCTGTTCCACATGAACGCGACCGATTCGAGCAACCTGATCGACTCGCCGCTGGCCAGCCGGCTGGGCATTCATCGCGCGTTGCTGTACGACGAGGGCCAAGAGGTGCTGGAAAAGTTCCGTCCCTACGGGCCGCCCGACGACGCGTGGCTCGACCGCGTCAAGCAGCGGTTGCACGACCACGAGGGACCAATCACGGAAAGGAACTGTTCTGCGCCCTGAAATCGTACACCGACTATATCTGGTGCTTAACGTAGGGTTCGTGCAGCATGGCGCAAAACTCGCTGGAGCGGCGCAGCGTTTCACGAGTCAGGACCGATGGGAAACAGATGAACACTTGGTGGAGCAGCGCGTCCGCCCGAAACTGCGCAGACCCTCGGCGCACTGCTGGCAAGAGCCGGGCGCCCTGCTATAATGTCAGCAGCCGAAGGTGTAAGTATCGCCATTGTGCCAACGGTTGGCAAGAAAGGAGGGGGATAAGAAGTGCCCATCATCACGATTTCCAGGGGCTCTTACAGCAAAGGAAAGGAGATTGCCGAGAAGGTGGCGGACCGGCTTGGCTACCTCTGCCTTTCGCGGGGGCTGCTCCAGAAAGAAGCCTCGGAGGAACATCAGATCCCCGAAGTCGCGCTGATGCGCGCCATCCACGATGCCCCAACCATCCTGGAGCGGTTAGGATACAAGAAGGACAAGTACGTGGCGTACTACCACGCGGTGGTTTTGAAGCATTTTCGACAGGACAACGTAGTTTATCACGGTTTGGCCGGGCACTTCCTGGTGCAGGGCGTGCCCCACGTCTTGAAGGTGCGGGTTCTCGCGGACATGGTGGACCGGGTCCGCTGGGAGATGGAGCGCGAAAACATCTCCGAGAAAGAGGCGCTGCGCATTCTCCAGAAGGACGACGAAGAGCGACGACAATGGAGTAAGCACCTCTATGGGATCGACACTTGGGATCCCCAGTCTTATGACATAGTCCTCCATATCAGGAAGATCTCGGTTAACGATGCTGTGGATATCATCTGCCACACGGCATCGTTCCCACGTTTTCAGGCCACCGACGAGTCTCGCGGGAAGATGGATGATTTGGTCGTTGCCTCTTCGGTCCGTGCCGCCCTGATTGATTTCAAACCGGA
>JAUWWA010000156.1 GCA_030617125.1 Pirellulales bacterium
GGCGCAGCCGTTTACGGCCCAGCGCACGCCGGACGATCAACCCCAATCGCGTAACCCTATCCTTATGTTGCCCAGGCGAGGATGTCAAGCAAAAGACGGTGTTGCTATCGCGGTGTATATTTGCGGAATCGGGCAGGTGGTCGACGGCGACCTTGAATGCCCATCCGCTCGACCTCCGGCTCCAGTCCGTAGTCGAGCAACTCCAGCGTGCTGCGCCGGATCATGCGACCGCTCCGGTCGAGTTCCTTCGAGCTTTGCGTGATGATCCCGCCCGGCACATCCGTCGACGTTTGCGACCACGTCGTGATCGTCCCCTTCAGATGCTGCTGGACTGCCTTGACGAAGCTCGCGGTCTTGATCTCCGCCAAGACCTTGCAGGGCATGTTGCGGACGACCACGGCGACCGACGTCTCGCTGAGCGTATTCTTGCCCGTCAAGTCGGTTGTTCTGCCTTCCCGGCGGAGGATATGCGGCGAGATTGCCGCCGAGTAGTATATTTTCGTGACGATCTTGCTGCTGGGGCCGGAGAACTCGCACTGAATGACCTTGCAGGGGATATCGCTGCCTTCGATCGTGACCCGTCCGGCGGGCAGCTCCGTGCATTTGAGTTCCCGGCCGACCGTCTCGCCATAGAGTCCCTGCTTGACGGTTTGCGGCTCGGGGTCGAATCGCTTGCCGGCCACTTCGACGCAGACCACCACGCCGAGCGTGATACCGTCGTTGCCCACTTTCATCAGCGTCGTCTTGGTCTCGGTGATGCTGGTGCTGGTCACGAACCCCTTGTTATCGAGCGTTTCGGTGATGACTCGGACGAGCTTCCACGCACCCGGCTTGAACGCACCCCAGGGATGATGCTTGGGCGAGATTCTCGCTGCTTCGACAGTGTCGATGTCCAGGCAAAGGCCGAGCACCAGCGAAAACGCCAGAAGACATGAAGCCAGGGGACGTATCATGGTCTCTCCAACGTGGAATGCGCCAGCGAAACTTTCGCCGACACGGCCGCAGGGCCTTTCACGACAATGTAGCCCAAAATCACCCGGCTTGCACGCCTTGCCGGGCGGTCTATACCACTTGTACAAGATACGCCGACTGCACGCAACCAGTTATAACGCGAGCAGTGGAGTAGTTCACTCCCCCGGAACGAAGGGGGTTCGAATTCCCGGCCTTCCTCTTCCACTGCGTTCCCCCCGATCGGGCAGACGGGATAGGGGAGGACGGGCTCTCAGTCCTTCGCGTCGGCGGCCGCTTCCTGCTCAAGGCCCGCTTCCGCGGCCGTGGGAAAGGAATCGGCCTTGGCACGCTTCCGCAACACGGACTCGTCGAGCTTCGAGCCGATCCGTGCCGGCAGCGTCCGGCCGGCGCCGATCGGACCGCCTCGCGGGGTGCTCTTGGGCGTCACGCCACACCCGCCAAGCAGCAGCACCATGACGGCGGCCAACATCACCGGTTTCAGCCAAAAGTGTCGACGTCGGCTGGTCATCTCTCGCCTTTCGTGGTACAGGCCTCTTGCCTGTGTTGCTCAGTCACAGGCTGGAAGCCTGTTGCTGCGCCTGCTGTGAATAATCCGGTCCAGACGAGTTGTCGGTTACGGGTCCTGACGCTCCAGACTCATCCAGTCATCAACCGACTTGAGCACCTTGGGCTCTTTACGTCGAAAGAGCGAGTTGAGCCACGACGACTGCTTCTTCGGCGGTCGAGACGACCGTCGCGGGTCCGACCGGTGAAGCCATCCGGGACGCCGGGTGCCGCCGGGCTTCGCGGCGGTCCTCTTCAACGAGAGCGCGTCCTTCGTTTTCGAGAAAAATTCCTTGGTGTCGGCGCCCAACTTCTCTAACGGTGACGGTTTCTTCGCCCGCTCCCGGTCGGCCGTCTCCGATCTCCTTCGCTCGGCCGCCTTCGAGTGCTTCTTGCCGAACGGGCTGAGTTTCGCCAGCGACCAACCTTCGGCCGCTGCAGTTTGGCTGGCCAGCAGAAGTGCCACCACGACGGCGACCGACAGAATTCGTGTGATTTTCATGACGAGAATGTCTTGATCTCTTGCCGGAGGAGAAACGCCGCGGACGTGACGGCCCGATGGCGAAAAGCTTGGGGTGGGAGTGTCGCAAAAACGGCCGCTGGTGTCCAGGGGAATTCCGAGGGGGCTGTTGCCCCTTTCTGCGGGGAGTGCGAATCGTGCGCATGCCGCAATACCACCTGCCGTTTTCTCGCGGCCCCCATTGCATCCACCTCCGCTTTGGCATAGCATCGGCGTTCATGTTGAAGCAACGAATTGGCATGGTCGGGGCCGGGCAAATGGCCACGGCCCTGGGACAGAGTTTCGTCCGCTCCACGCTCGTGCCAGCCGAAAACCTCTTGGCCTCCGACCCGGACGCCGAGGCCCGCGGGCGCTTCGCCGAGGCTACCGGTGGGCAAACCACCGACGACAACGCCCGGCTGGCCGAGCAGTCGGACGTGATCTTCCTCGCCGTCAAGCCACAGCAGATGGGCGACGTCACCACCGGCCTGGCCGGCAAAATCACGGCCGACAAGCTCGTCGTCTCGATCGCCGCCGGTGTGCGGCTGGCTGTCCTGGCCGATGCGCTGGGGGCCCAGGTCCGACTGGTCCGCGTGATGCCCAACACCCCGTGCCTGGTGGGCCAAGGGGCCTGCGGATTCTGCCTGGGCGAGAAGGCGAGCGAGGGCGACGCCGTGCTGGTCGAACAACTGCTCGGCGCCGTTGGCGTCGCGTATCGCCTCGACGAGACACTGTTGGATGCCGTCACCGGACTGTCGGGCTCCGGGCCGGCGTTCGTCTAGACCATCATCGAAGCCCTAAGCGACGGCGGCGTGCGGATGGGCCTGCCGCGCGCCGTCGCCACCGCGCTGGCCACCCAGACTGTCCGCGGGGCAGCCGAGATGGTCGCCGTCACCGGCGAGCACACCGGCGTGCTCCGCGACCGCGTCACCAGTCCCGGCGGCACCACGATCGCCGGAATCGAGAAGCTGGAATCCGCCGGGCTTCGCGCCGCATTGATCGCCGCCGTCGAGGCCGCCACCCGGCGATCCGTCGAACTGGGAGCGACGTCGTAAAGAGGGCAGAGGGCGGACGGCAGAAGAGAGGAGTGGGGAGCGAAGAAGGAAGGATGAAGGATGAACGGACCCCTGATCGCTGATGACTGACGACTGATCAGAGGTTGCTATCCACTATCCACTATCCATTACCACCTGCCATGTCGATGTTCGAAGACAACCGGTACCGTTGGCGCGAGACGTACTTCGTGTTGTTCCGTTCGAGCGACCGTCCGGCGCTGGGAAAGGTTCAACAAGTGCTGTCCACGCTCAACGAGCAGTACGAACTGACGAACCTCCGTGCCGACAAGCAGCACCGGATCGACTCGCTCACGCTGATCTCGCCCGAGGACTTCGCCGCACTAGACATCTGCTACACCGAGGGCCCGGAGGTCCTCGAACAGGGGGCGGAGTTGGCCGACCAGATGCACTCCACCGACGACGAACTGAACAAGGAGGCGGTCGTCAAGCAAATCCGGCAGTTCGATGCCCGGCTCGACGTGCTCCACTTCGAGCAGGTTCCCGATCTCTCCGAAGAGGCCGAGGATGAAGACGAAATACTCGATCCCAGCGCATTGCTGCTGGTGCTCAATGCGTTGGCCGAACTCACCGGCGGCATTGCCGTCGACCCGCAGTCGGGCTCCGTGCTGTCGGACAAGGACTGACTCGTTCGCATGCCTTATGTCACTCATCGCTCATCGGGCAACGTAACCATGCTAGCGAAGGAAATCAAACGCGGCCACGTCGTCAACTTCGGCGGCGCCCCGTGTATGATCGAGACGATCAGCGTGCAAACGCCCTCAGCTCGCGGCACTGCTACGCTCTACAAGTTCCGGGCGCGCAACCTCCAAACGAAGCAGAAGGTCGACATTACGCTCAAGGGCGGCGACTCGCTCGATGAGGCCGATTTCCGGCGCCGGCCGATCAAGTACCTCTATGCCGACGCCGCCGAGATGCACTTCATGGACGAACAGAACTACGAGCAGTACGCACTGTCGAAGGACGACCTCGCCGAGGAGTGCAAGTACATCACCGAGGAGTCGGAGGGCCTGCAAGCGCTGATCTACAACGACGAGTGCATCGGCATTCAGGCGCCGCTGACCGTGGAGTTGAAAGTCGTGCAGTGCGACCCGGGCATCAAGGGCGCGTCGGCCACCGCCCGGACCAAACCCGCCACGCTCGAAACCGGCCTGATCGTCCAGGTGCCCGAGTACCTCGGCGAGGGTGAGACCATCAAAATCGACACCCGTAGCGGCGAGTATGTCGCTCGGGCATAGTGGTCTGTATCACTGCAAACGTGGAGTTGACCGTTTAGCGGGGCCGCAACGCGGCCCGCTCAAATCCGACTATCACGCACCCGCGTTGCGGCCCCGCTAAACATGGCGCCCTGCTCGCTCACTCTCCGACCTGCTCCACCCGGCTGGTCGCCCGGCCCTTGGCGAATTGGGTGGTGATTTGCTCGCCGGGGATCAACTCGGCGGCGTTGCGGATTAGCGTGCCGTCGGCGGTGCGTTGTGTCAGACTATAACCGCGGCCGAGCACGGCCAGTGGGCTAAGGGACTCCAACTGCGACGCCACCGCATCGGTCCGCTGCACGGCGTATTGCAGACGGTTGCGGATCGCAAGGCCGTAGCGGGCTTCCAACTCGTCGAGCCGCCGCGCGCGGTCGTGGACGAGTTGATACGGGCGGCGGAAGACGTGATGTCCGGCCAAGGTATCTAGCCTGGATCGCCCCACGGTGGCGCACGATCGAAGCGCCGCGGTGAGCCGCCTGTGGGTTTGCTGCAAGGAGGCGATCATCTCCTCAGCGGCCGGTGCGACCAACTCGGCCGCCTCGCTGGGTGTTAGCGCCCGGACGTCCGCCGTCAGATCTGAAAGAGTGACGTCGATCTCGTGGCCGATGGCCGAGACGGTTGGGATGGGGCACGCGGCGATCGCGCGGATCACCGGCTCCTCGTTGAACGCCCAGAGGTCTTCGAGGCTTCCACCGCCGCGGGTGACGACGACGCAATCGACCGGCGGTCGCAGCCGAGCGGCCAGCGCGATGGCGGCGGCGATTTCCTCGGCGGCCCCTTTGCCTTGCACACGGGTGGGCACGATCAGTACGTCGGCCCCTCGCCAGCGTCGGCCGAGCACCTGGAGGAAATCGTGGATGGCCGCTCCGGTCGGGCTGGTGACGACCGCGATGCGGCGCGGCAGCGGTGGCAGCGGGCGTTTGCGCGACCGCTCGAAGAGCCCTTCACGCTGGAGTTTCTCGCGCAACTGCCGAAACGCCAGTTCCAACGCCCCGAGTCCCTTCGGCTCGATCTGCTCGACGATCAACTGGTAGCTGCCCCGCGGAGCGTAGACGTCGACGTGGCCGCGGCAGATTACCTCCAGCCCATCGTGCAGGTCGAATCGCAGCCGCGCGGCCGTATTGCGCCAGATGGCCGCGCGGAGCTGGGCCCGATCGTCCTTGAGCGTCAGGTAGCAATGCCCGGAGCTGGGCCGGGCAA
>JAUWWA010000188.1 GCA_030617125.1 Pirellulales bacterium
GGCCCGTCGCGAGTGTCGACCACGAACAGGATCACGTCGGCCGAATCGATCGCCACCTCGATCTGCGCTTCGATGTGCTCGGCCAGGTTGTCGGAATCCTCGATCCCCATCCCGCCGGTGTCGACCAGCTCGGCGAAGCGGCCGTGAATGTCGACCAGGTGCGTCAGCCGATCTCGGGTAACGCCGCTGGTGCGGTCGACAATGGCGATCCGCCGCCCGCAAAGCCAATTAAACACACTCGATTTGCCCACGTTGGGCCGACCGACAATAACAACCTGGGGAACTGCCATGTAACCTCGAAACTTCTCGCCTGGAATCTCAAGCAACAACCCCCCTATGATAGTCGCTCGACGGTGTGCATTCCAGTGACGCCCCCCATTCCGGGCTTCCCGACGCGCGCTATACTAGGTGTGGGCATTTCGACCGTGAATCCACGCGCAGCAGAGACCTCGATAATGACGATGACGCAAAAGACGCAAGAGTCCCCGGTCAGGGCGACAGTGCAGAGATTGCAGAGCCTGCATCGCTCTGGGGTAACGCACTTGGCCAAGATACCTTGGGAGGAGGTTGTCGCGTCCACCCCCAAGGCGGCTGCACCCACGGCCGCCGCTGCCGAGTGTCGGCCGTCGGATGAGAACTCGGCCGCCTTGGCCGCTATCGCCCGCGAAGTCGCCGCTTGCACCCGGTGTGCCGAGCTGGCTCGAAGCCGCACCCAGACGGTCTTCGGCGTGGGCAATCCGCATGCCCGGCTCGTCTTTTGCGGCGAAGCGCCCGGCTCCGACGAAGACCGCCAGGGCGAGCCATTCGTCGGCCGTGCCGGCAAACTGCTGACCAACATTATCCAAAACGGCATGAGGCTGAAGCGCGAGGACGTTTACATCCTGAACATCCTCCGGTGTCGCCCACCGGGCAACCGCAATCCGTTGCCGGCCGAGGCGGCCAATTGCCGCGAGTTCCTCGACCGGCAGCTTGCCGTCATCCAGCCCGAGTTCATCTGCTGCCTCGGTGCGGTGGCCGCCCAAAATCTGTTGGACACTACCGTCTCGATCGGCCGGCTGCGGGGCCGATTCCACGACCTCGACGGCATTAAGGTCCTCTGCACGTATCACCCGGCCTATCTGCTGAGGAACCCCGCCGCCAAGAAACAAACCTGGGAAGACATCCAATTGCTGATGGCAGAAATGGGATTGGGGAAATGACGAAGCACGAATGACGAAGAAAGCTGACACCTGACGGCTGATAGCTCTTTCATGTACGAGGTTTTCGACCATACTGCCGACCTGGGCCTGCGAATCCGCGCGGACACGCTCGACGAGTTGTTCGCCGAAGCCGCGCGCGCGCTGTTTTCCGTCATCGTGGCGAATCTCGATGAGGTCCGCTCCGTCGAGGAAATATCGATCGAAATCGAAGGCGACGTCCATGACGAGATGCTGCGCGACTGGCTGGCCGAGTTGCTTTACGTGTTTCACACTAAGCACCTGATCTTCTCGCGGTTCGAAGCTGACGTCGGCGATACCAAGCTAACGGCAACCGCCCGGGGCGAGCCGATCGACCCCGCGCGGCACGAAATCGACTCCGAAATCAAGGCCATTACGTACCATGGCCTCAACGTTGCACACGGCGACGACGGCTGGTCGGCCGAGGTGATTGTGGATGTTTGAGAAGGCTTGGAGAAACCAACCATGGCGAAACAAGGCTATACTGGGCCGCTCGAGCAGATCGACGAGTGCTGCTGGCGGATCCCGAAGGATTACAAAATCGGAATGCAGGTCGACGGGCAGATCTTCGCCGATGAGCGACTAATGGACCACATCCGCGCCGACCAGGCGCCGGAACAGGTGGCCAACGTGGCGATGCTTCCGGGCATCCAGACGGCCAGCCTGGCCATGCCCGACATCCACTGGGGATACGGCTTCTGTATCGGCGGCGTCTGTGCGACCGATCCTGACGAGGGCGGCGTGGTCTCGCCCGGCGGCGTCGGCTACGACATTAACTGCGGCGTACGGTTGGTGCACACCAACCTTTCGCTGGAAGACGTGCAGGGCAAGATCGAATCGCTCACCGACCGCCTCTTTCGCAAGATTCCCGCCGGGGTCGGCAAGAGTGGACCGTACCGGTTCGAAGGCGAGGAACTCAAGCGGATCCTCCGCCGTGGGGTGAGGTTTCTGGAGAAAAAGGGCCTCGCCACGGCGACCGACCTCGAGCACACCGAGGCCGGCGGATGCCTCGCGGGCGCCGAGCCCGATTCCATCAGCGATCGGGCGATGGCCCGGGGCGTCGACCAGTGCGGAACCCTCGGCGCCGGGAACCATTTTCTCGAAGTCCAAGTGGTCGACGAGGTGTTCGACAAGAACGCCGCACAAACCATGGGCCTCGAAAAGGACTTGCTGTGCGTGATGATCCACAGCGGCTCGCGCGGACTGGGCTACCAAGTGTGCGACGATTCGCTCAAGAAGTTCCGCAATGTCCCGGCGAAGTACGGCATCGAACTGCCCGACCGCCAGCTCGCCTGTGCCCCGGTCCACAGCAACGAGGGCCAAGAATATCTGCAAGCCATGCGATGCGCGGCGAACTACGCCTGGGCGAACCGACAGTTGCTGATGTGGCAGGCCCGGCAGGTCTTCGCCGAGTTCTTCGGCCGCTCGTGGGAATCGCTGCAAATGAACCTCGTCTACGACGTGGCGCACAATATCGCCAAGCTCGAAGAGCACGTCGTCCAACGGCGGCGGAAAACGCTCTGCGTGCATCGCAAGGGCGCCACGCGCGCGTTCCCGGCCGACCACGCCGAAGTGCCGCAGCGTTACCGGACGATCGGCCAGCCGGTGATCATCCCCGGCGACATGGGAACGGCGAGTTGGGTGCTCGTCGGCCGGCCGGGGAGCATGGATCGAGCATTCGGAAGCACCTGCCACGGCGCCGGCCGACTGATGAGCCGCAAGGCCGCCATCCGCCACGCCCAGGGCCGACGCATCGACCGCGAACTGGCCGAGCAGGGAGTCGTCGTCCGCTGCCGAAACTGGAAGGGCCTCGCCGAGGAACAGCCCGCCGCCTACAAGGACGTCAACGTCGTGGTCGACGTAGTCGATCGGGCCGGCCTGGCGAAAGAAGTCGTCCGGCTAAGGCCGGTCGGGGTCGTGAAGGGATAGCTGGGCTCAGAAATCAGGTGTCAGTGGTCAGAGGGCAGGTGTCAGTAGTCAATGGTCAGGGGGCGGGACTCTGGGACAAGGCTCTGAAGCGAAATCCTGAACCCGGCCCCCTGGACCTTGGTGTTGGGGGCTTCGTGCTGTACACAGTACGCCCAGGGGGGGTTGCATACTCTTCCGGATTTTGTACAATGACGGCGTAGCCATGAAATGCCCAAGATCAGGCACTGCTTTGGTTCACGCCGTATTGGCGCCGATTGTTGTGATCGGGCTGGTTGGTTGTCGATCGGATTCGGGCGCGTCTGGACAGCAAAACGCGGAACACGCTCCGGCCGATCAACCGCCGGCCGCTTCGACGAGAGAGGATGCCATGCCAATTGAAGTTACCAGCACGGCCTTCGCTCAAGGCCAACCCATCCCCAAAAGGTACACCGGGGAAGGTGCGGATGTCTCGCCGCCGCTCTCCTGGTCGGGTGTTCCCAATGAGGCGAAGGAACTGGTCGTCATCTGCGTAGATCCCGACGCGCCCAGCGCGGAACCTTGGGTACACTGGGTCATGTACAAGATTCCGGTTGACGTGACCGACCTGCCGGAGGGAATTCCGCCGAAAGCCCGGCTTAAGAAACCCGCTGGCGCGCTGCAGGGGAAGAACTCGTGGAGGTCGGGCCGGATGATCGGGTACCGCGGCCCCCTGCCACCGCCCGGAAGCGGACCTCATCGCTACTACTTCTGGGTCTACGCCCTGGAGGCCAAGCTCCCGGTCCAGTCGGGAGTAGCAAAAAGCGTCTTGCTCCAGGAGATTCAGGGCCACGTGCTGGCCGAGGGCGAGTTGATGGGCACGTACGAGCGGTAGCGTTTCACCCGTGCGGCGGAGCCGCAATCCAAAGGGTTTAGTGATCAGCGATCAGTTGTCAGGGGTCAGATGGATCTTCTACAGTTGCCGAGCGATTTTGCCTGAAGGGGTGTTGGCATTTAAGGACTTACGTCGATTTTTCGCCGCGCCACTTCGAACTGTAGTGCCACAAGATTGGCTTTGATACCCATTTGGCTCTTGCCTTTTTAGGGAGATTCTCCTATGCTCGTGATGCCAGAAGGAGGTCGCCATGTTCGTGCGGAGCAAGAAGTCCGGGGCCTACGAGTATCTGCAGATCGTGCACAGCGAGCGGATCGAGGGCCGTGTAAAGCAACGCGTGATCGCCACCTTGGGACGGCTGGACGTGCTGCAGAAGAGTGGGCGACTCGACGCCCTGCTGGCTTCGTGTGCGCGCTTTGCCGAGCACACGGCGGTGCTGACGGCCCATCGGCAAGGCCGAATCGCTCCTGCCGAGAAGGTTCGCATCGGGCCGGTGCTGGTCTTCGAGCGTCTGTGGCAGGAGTTGGGATTGCCCAAGATCTTCGGTCGGCTGCTGGCCGAGCGGCAATTCGAGTTCGACGTCGAGCGGGCCGTGTTCCTGACCGTGTTGCACCGGCTGTTTGCCTCGGGCAGCGATCGGGCGGCCGAAGTCTGGCGGCAGAAATACGCGATCGAGGGCGTCGAGCCGCTTCAGTTGCACCACCTTTATCGGGCGATGGCCTGGCTGGGTGAACCGCTTCCGGACGACCAACAAGCCGCCGCCACGCCCTTCGCTCCACGGACCGTCAAGGACTTGATCGAAGAGGCCTTGTTCGAAGCGAGACGCGACCTCTTCAGCGGGCTGGACCTGGTGTTCTTCGACACCACCTCGATCTACTTTGAAGGGGAAGGGGGTGAGACAATCGGCGAGTACGGTCACAGCAAGGACCATCGGCCCGACCGCAAGCAGATGGTGGTGGGAGTCATCCTGGACGCGGAGGGACGGCCGGTGTGCTGCGAATTGTGGCCGGGCA
>JAUWWA010000036.1 GCA_030617125.1 Pirellulales bacterium
GCATGTACGGCGGGGCGCTGTCGAGGCCTTGGGGAACATGGGCCCAAAAGCGAAAAGAGCCATCCCGGCGCTCACAGAAGCACTACAGGATGAGGATGTATATGTACGGCGGGACGCTGCCATGACATTGGCGAAGATAGGGGTAAGAGCCAAGAAAGCTCTCCCGGCCCTAAGGAAAGCACTCCAGGATGAGGACAAGCGTGTACGGGCCGCCGCTGCCAGGGCCCTGAAAAAAATCGAAGGTGAACCATGACGCTCAGTTTAAGGTCCAGGACGAGTCAGGCAACGGAATCCCAATTACGGCCGGCGTTGCCCCATTTCGGGATTCGCGCCAAGCAGATAGCACGTCTCGGGCAATTTCGAAACGAAGCTCACCGCTGCTCGCGCCTTGTCACGAGCAATGAAATCGAGTAGAGCGTCGAGGTCCGCTTCGGCAAGCGGTGCGAAGATAACGTGACTCATTCGTGTTCGACAGCGTCCCCGCGCTCTATGGCCCGGGCCTTTCTTTCGAGTCGCTCAAAGACTTCTTCGCCGTCAATGCCCTGGCCTTCGTCGAGCTGCCGAATGCCGGCGTCTATGTCTCGCCGAAGCCGCTCTCGCTTCTCCAGCAGCCGCAACGCTTCCCCCACACCTTCTCTTTCGTCGCGGTAGTTTCCACTCTGGAAGATGCTCTGCACAAGCCCTTCCAGTTCGGGTGTGATTTCCACGCTCATGGCGTTCGCCTTTCCGTTGCATTCTGGATTCAGTGTATCACGAAATGCCGGGCAATCCAGTTCTTTGTGCATTGGGGGGAAGGGGGCAGTCCCGTTTCCGCTGTGCGAAAACGGAGACAGTTTCCGGAGGTTGCCCAGCGACGGGCTCGAAGGCTGCGCAGCCTGTTTTCCGAATCATCCGGGCCGGTCTCCTTGTTGCTGTCCTGCCGGACAGGTAAAATAATGGCTTTTCGTCCGTCACGGGGTGACGAAATCGAGTGAAATCGAACAATGAGCGAAGTGCGGAATCTGGTCGTCGCCCAGAGTGGTGGGCCGACCCACGTGATCAACAGCAGCCTGCGAGGCATCATCGAGGCGGCCTGCGGCCTGGATGCGATCGGCGCCGTCTACGGGGCGCGACACGGCATCGAGGGCGTTTTGAAGGAGGAACTGCTCGATCTTTCGGCCCAGTCGGCCGAGGAAGTCGCCCTGTTGCGGTTTACGCCGGCCGCAGGCTCCATTGGAACCTGCCGCTATAAGCTGAAACAGGGCCAGGACGAGGACTTCGAGCGGGTTATCGAGGTCTTTAAGGCTCACCAGATCGGCTATTTCCTCTATATCGGCGGCAACGATTCGATGGATACCGCCAACAAGGTGGCCCAGTTAGCCCACAAGCGTGGACTCGACCTCGTCGCGGTCGGCGTGCCCAAGACGATCGACAACGATGTCGGCGACAGCGAGTTTCGGCTGATCGACCACACTCCGGGCTATGGCTCGGTGGCGCGATACTGGCTGCACGCGGTCCAGAACGCCAATGAGGAGAACCGCGGGTCGTGCCCGGCCGATCCGGTGCTGGTGATGCAGGCGATGGGTCGGCGGATCGGTTTCATCCCGGCGGCGGCCCGGCTTGCCGACCCGGACCGCGAAATGCCGCTGCAAATCTACCTTGCCGAGAGCCCCTGCTCGTTGGAGCAGTTGGCCGACCGGGTGAACGATCAGCTTCGACGCTCCGGTCGCTGTGTAGTGGTCATCAGCGAGGGGTTCGACGTGGGCGGGCTGGGCGACGTGAAGGACTCCTTCGGCCACACATCGTTCGGTTCCAGTAAGCTCACGGTGAGCCAGGTGGTGGTGAACTACCTCAACAAGATCGGCCTTGCCGTCAAGGGCGCCGCCCGGGGTAACGTCTCGGGCACCGATCAGCGGCACTCCATGGCGTACGCGTCGCCGGTCGACCTGGATGAGGCGTGCGCCGTGGGGCGGAAGGCCGCCGAATTGGCCGCCGCCGGACAAAGCGGCTACATGGCCACGATCCTGCGCAATGACGGCCCGGCGTACAGCGTCCGCTACGACAAAGTCCCCCTGGAGGACGTGGCCAACAGCGAACGGACGTTCCCACGGCGGTGGATCGCCGAGAACGGCTGCGACGTGACCGACGATTTCGTCCGCTACGCCAAGCCGCTGGTGGGCAACGACATGATCGGCCTTCCGATGACCGACGGCCGGCAGCGGATGACGCGGTTCGAATCCATTTATGCAGAGCAAGAACTACCGAAGTACACTCCACAAGCAGATCGCAAGAAATGATTGACATCACACCAAAACACGACTACCTCGTAGGCATCGACTCCGACGGATGCGCGTTCGACACGATGGAGCTGAAGCACAAAGAGTGCTTCATTCCGAACATCATCAACCACTGGGAGTTGCAGGGGATCAGCAAGTACGTCCGCGAGGCGGCGGAGTTTGTGAATCTGTACTCGAAGAGCCGGGGAATCAACCGCTTCCCGGCGCTGGTCGAGGCGCTCGAGTGGCTCCGGAAGCGCCCTGAAGTGCGGGCCCGTGGCGTGAAGATCGAAATCCCACCGGGGCTGCTCGATTGGCTCGATCGCGAGACAAAGCTGGGCAACCCGGCGTTGGAGAAGGCCGTGGAAGAAACTGGCGACCCGGGCCTGGAGCAGGCGCTGCGATGGTCGAAGGCCGTCAACGAATCGATTGCCAAGATGGGTCGCGGCGTGCCGCCGTTCCCGTTCGTGCGCGAGAGCATCGAAAGGCTTCACGACCGGGCCGACGTCTTGGTTGTTTCGGCCACGCCGCAGGAGGCGCTCGAACGGGAATGGGACGAACACAATCTGGCGCAGTACGTCGTGGCCATCTGTGGCCAGGAGGTCGGCACGAAAAACGAGCACCTCCAAGTGGCCGAGAAGTATCCGGCCGAGCACACGCTGATGGTCGGCGACGCCCCGGGCGATTACAAGGCTGCGCTGGCCAACGATGCGCTCTTCTTCCCCGTCAACCCGGGCAACGAGGAAGCCAGTTGGAAGCGGCTCTACGAGGAAGGCGCACAGCGGTTCCTCGGCGGCACGTTCGCCGGCGAGTATCAACAGCGATTGTTGGAAGAGTTTGAAAGTTATCTGCCCGAAAAACCGCCCTGGCCGGTGGAGGAGTAATTCATGACAAACCGCAAGTGCGACATCGGATTGATCGGCCTGGCCGTGATGGGCGAAAACCTCGCACTGAACATCGAGAGCCGGGGATACAGCGTCGCGGTCTTCAACCGGACCACCAGCAAAGTGGATGACTTTATGGCGGGTCGGGTGAAGGGCCAGAACTTCGTCGGCGCCCATTCGCTCGAAGAACTGGTCGAGAGCCTGGCCGCGCCGCGAAAAGTCATGTTGATGGTCAAAGCGGGACCCGCCGTCGACGAGTTCATCGAAAAGGTCATCCCGCTGCTCTCGCCCGGCGACGTCATCATCGACGGCGGCAACACCCACTTCAGCGATACCGAACGCCGCACGCGGTACGTCGAATCGAAGGGTCTGTTGTATATCGGCACGGGCGTGTCCGGCGGCGAAGAGGGCGCGCTGAAAGGCCCCAGCATGATGCCCGGCGGAAGCGAAAAGGCATGGCCGCTGGTCAAACCTATCTTCCAGGCGATCGCCGCGAAGGTCGGCCCGGCTGGAGATATCCCTTGTTGCGAATGGGTCGGACCGCGCGGTGCGGGCCATTACGTCAAGATGGTGCACAACGGCATCGAGTACGGCGACATGCAGTTGATCTGCGAGGCCTACTGGATGCTCAAACACGCCCTGGGCCTTGGCAACGACGAGCTTTGCGATGTCTTCGCCGAGTGGAACCGTGGCGAACTGGACAGCTATCTGATCGAGATCACCCGCGATATCTTCAGCGTCAAGGAGGACGAAACCGGCCAACACCTTGTCGATCTCGTCATGGATACGGCCGGCGCCAAGGGCACCGGCAAGTGGATGAGCCAGTTAGCGTTGGATCTGGGCGTGCCCAGCACATTGGTCACCATGGCGGTTTATGCGAGATCACTTTCGGCAATGAAGGAGCCGCGCGTTCGGGCGAGCAAGGTGCTGCGGGGACCGAAGGCCACGTACCGAGGCGACCGCCAGAAGTTCATCGAGCAGATTCGCCAGGCGTTGTACGCTTCGAAAATATGCAGCTACGCCCAGGGGTTCGTGCAACTCCAAGCGGCGGCCGCCGAACACGACTGGCCGCTCAAATTCGGCGACATCGCGATGCTCTGGCGGGGCGGCTGCATCATTCGGGCGGTCTTCCTGGAACGGATCAAGGAGGCTTTCGACAAGAGCCCGCAGTTGGAAAACCTCCTGCTGGCGCCGTATTTCAAGAAGGCGGTCCGCAAGGCCCAAACCTCCTGGCGGCACGTCGTCGTTACGGCTACCCGCTTGGGCATCCCCGTGCCGGCCCTCTCCGCCGCGCTGGCCTATTACGACGGCTATCGGAGCGAGCGGCTGCCGGCCAACCTATTACAGGCCCAGCGCGATTACTTCGGCGCACACACGTATCATCGTGTCGACAAACCCGGCGAGGGCCCGTTCCACACCGACTGGCTCCGCTTACGAAAACAATTCGACTAATCGCTTCCTACAGTTTGGGTGATAAGAACACGAGGAACGCATGTCCGCTGAATACTTGCAAGAGCTGTTTGGGCTAGACGGTCAAACGGCCGTCGTCATCGGCGGGGCGGGGGTCCTCGGCGGCGCCTTGTGCCGTGGACTCGTCCGCGCCGGGGCGCACGTAATCGTCGCCGACCTGACCGAGGAAAGCTGCGCAGCGCGCGTCGCCGAGTTGGAGAAACTCGGCGGCAAGGCCGGCTCTTGTACGGTCGACGTCACCTCCCGTGAGTCGCTCGAAAACCTCCTGGCCGCGACCCTGAAGCAAACCGGCCGGGCCGATATCCTAGTCAATTGTGCCGGCGTCAACTTCGGCAGCCCCTTTCTCGAACACCCCGAAGAGCAATGGGACCGCGTGATGGCCATCAACCTGAAGGCCGTCTTTCAGGCGTGCCAGGTTTTCGCCCGACACATGGTCGAAGCCGGCGGCGGCGCGATCCTGAACATCGGCAGCGTCACATCGCATTTGCCGCTGTCGCGCGTGTTTGCCTATTCGGCCTCGAAGGCCGGTGTGCTGAACCTGACGCGGAACATCGCCCAAGAGTTCGGCGCCAAGGGCGTGCGGGTCAACGCGATCTGCCCCGGCTTTTTCCCCGCCGAGCAGAACCGGCGGCTGCTCGACCAGGAGCGCATCGACAACATCATGCACGGCACGCCGATGCAGCGGTTCGGCGAGCCGGAGGAACTCGTCGGCGCCATGCTGCTGCTGCTTTCGCCGGTGGCCGGCAGCTTCATCACGGGCACACATGTCAACGTCGACGGCGGTTTTACCGCGGCATGGTTCTGAGTGAGCAGAAAGAGCGAAAAGGGGTCACAACTACTCTTGGAGAACTGGGCGACATATGGTGGGACGCATCCTGCCTGGACCGCCAAGAATAGTCCTGACCCTTTCTTGTTTGATGAGCTACGATCTTCCTCAACTGCGGATCGGACCGGTTGAAATCGGCTTTCCCGTCGTCCAAGCGGCATTGGCCGGCTATAGCGATTGGCCGACGCGGGTGATCGCGCGGCGTTTGGGGGCGCCCTACACGATTGCCGAAGTGATGCTCGACAAATTCGTCGTCAACGTGAGCAAAGGCCGCAAAGCAAGCCGGTACATCCGCACCGGCGACGAAGAACATCCCTGCGGCGCCCAATTGATGGGCAGCACGGCCGACGAACTCGCGCCGGCCGCGATCAAGTTGGTCGAGGCCGGGTTCGACGTCATCGACGTCAACCTCGCCTGCCCCGTGAAAAAGGTGTTGAGCAAGCTTCGCGGCGGCTTCCTGTTAAGCGACCCCGAGAACGCTTTGGAGATCGTCGGCCGTGTGCGCGACGCCGTGCCGCCGAGCGTGCCGGTTACCGTCAAAATGCGCCGCGGCATGGACGACTCGCCAGAGAGCCGCGAGAAGTTCTTCACAATTTTCGACGGTGCGTTTCGCCTGGGCGCCGCGGCGATCACCGTGCACGGCCGCACCGTCCGCCAACGTGACGAGGGCCCAAGCTCTTGGGAGTTTTTGCGCGAAGTGAAGCGGCACGCCGGCCGGAACACGGTGTTAGGCAGCGGCGACCTGCTGACCGCGCAGTCGTGCCTCGACATGATCGAGCAGACGGGCGTCGACGGCGTAACCGTCGCCCGCGGCGCGATCGGCAACCCGTGGATCTTCGGGCAGGCCCGCGCGTTGGCCGCCGGAGAAGCGATGGCGTTGCCAAGCCTGCGCGAACAGCGCGAGGTGCTCGCCGAGCATTACCGGCTGGCCGAAGCAACCTACGGCCCGCGGCGCTGTTGCCGGCGGATGCGCAAATTCGGCATCAAGTATTCCCGCTTGCACCCGCAGCCGGAAGCGGTCCGCGCAGCGTTTGTCACCGTCGGCAATCCGGACCAGTGGCGAGAACTACTCAAGACGTGGTATCCATAAAGCCGCGACCGGTGGTCGCGATCAATGTAATTGTGAGTAGTTGTGATCGCGACCGGTGGTCGCAATCAATGTAATTGTGAGTAATCGTGCTCGCGACCACCGGTCGCGGCTTTATGGGGGCCGATTCGCCGACACGACGGCCGCGTTGCGCAGGATGCCGGGCCGCTTGGCTCGCCATAGCGGCGTATGGCGAAAACGGCGGCGGAATGCTTCTTCGTCGAGTGAAAACAACTCGGCCAGTTCGACCGGATTCATGCCCTCGCCCGGTTGGAACGCCGGCTGCGCGGTCTTCGGCGTGCGGAGGTTGTGGGGGCACGCCTCCTGGCAAGCATCGCAGCCGAACAGCCGATCGCCGAGCGATTCGCGAAGCTCAGCCGGGATGGGCCCGCGCAGCTCGATGGTGAGATAGCTGATGCACTTTCGGGCGTCAAGGCGATACGGTTCGATGAGTGCCCCGGTCGGACAGGCGTCGAGACACGCTCGGCACGACCCGCAATAGTCGGCATCGAACGGTTCGTCGTACCGTAGTTCCTCAGTCGTCAACAGCGCGGCGAGGAAGACCCAACTCCCGAACGGTTTGGTCACCAGAGAGGTGTTCTTTCCGATCCATCCGAGGCCGGCGAGCCGCGCGAAGTCACGTTCCAGCAGCGGGGCGGTGTCGACCACGTCGCGGACCCTGGCCTCGGGCAGGAGCCGGCGATGGAACTCGGCCAGGCGATTGAGACGATCGCGGATCACCTCGTGATAGTCGGCTCCCCAGGCGTACCGCGAGACCCTGCCCTGTCCGGCGGCAGCTTCGGCCGGCTCGGCAGTCCGGTAGTTAGTCGCCAGCATGAGGATGCTCCGCACGCCGTCGAGTACGTGGCGCGGGTGGCGATAGGCGCCGGCGCGATCGGCAAGATAGTGCATCTCGCCGGCGAAACCGTCGGCCAGCCACTTCTCGAAATGGCCGATTCCCGGCGGCGTCACGGCGGGCGTGGCCCCGGCCTGTTCGAAGCCGAGCCGGGCGGCTTCTTCCTTCAGTGCAGCGGTAACTTCGCTGGGGGTCATCGGCTGGGGCGTCTCGGGGTACGCATCCGCTCATTATAGCCCCAACGGGATTGGGTATTGAGACAGAAATGAGGTTCGTAGGATGCGCGTGTGGACAGAGGGGGGGTTGCATTTCCGGATAATTGGATTAAATTAGGAGATTAGGGAAACTTCATAGGCCCTTTTTCGATCTAGGAGAAAGCGATGAGCGGGAAAATGACAAGGTGGGCATTCTTGGTTGTTGTGGTAAGCTCGTGCGTTCCCGGCGTTGCCGCTGCGCAGGGGCCATACATATCACACCGTGTCCCCGTAGCGACATACTGGGGCTACCATTGGCCGAGCCTCTATTCGCAGGAACACATTCCCTATTTCGCGCAGCACCCCCCAGTTTACTACAGCTATCCTGTGCGACGCACCTATGGCCTCAGCCCGTATGCCTGGCCACCGGTCGTAACAACGGCGCAGCGGCGGCACCCGGCGAAGCCTCCGCTGGTCATCCGGAACCCGTACGTGGTCTCCTCGGGGGTTGCCGTGGCTCGCCCAGGAGCGTCGCGGAAGGCCGCGCTGCAGATCGTCAATTCCTATGTGAAGCAGTCGCTCGAATAGCCGTTTTCCGGGGAAATCGGTCTGGACACAGGCGCGGAAAACGCTAATCTACCGATCCCACCGTTGGGACTGTGCGCGGGATAGGTCCGGCGGGGGCTCATCGTTGCCCTTCAAGTGAGGTCCGCCGGCACGAAGAACCGGTGAGGCTTTACGGGTGGAAAGGAGTCTGCCTGATGAAATGGCCGCTCATATTGGTCGTTGCGGCGACCTTGTTCTGTGGGTGCCGCTGTCAGGCGCCGCCCGCAGCCGATCCGTTTTTCGGCCGCACCACCGTCGAGCCGCCGGGCACCGGCTATATTTCGGCAGGCCCGGTCGATCCGTACTACGGCGCGCCGCCGCCCGCTGTGAGACCCGGCACGCTGGCGCCTCAGGCGGTAACCCCTTACTCAGCCACACCCAATACGTTGACACCAACCGTGCCAAGGACTGGTGCAGGCGTTATGCCGAACGGCTCGGGTGTAACGCCGTTGGTACCCGGCGGCGGCTCGCAAGGCAGCGGCCTCCGGGGAGCCGCCTCGGGGAATCTGAGGACTGCCACCCGAGTGGGGCCGGCGATCCGCATCCCGCCGCCGTCGTTTACGGCGCCTACACCCACCCGTGCCGACCGCGGGACGAGCGCGCCGAATGAAGCCTTGGCGGCCGACTCGTCGGTCAGCTCGGGCGACACGGTTCCCACGCTGGCATCGAGCGCCACGCCGGCATCAGGCAACATGCTGGCGGGCCGGGAGCGGGTGATCCGTATTCTACAACCCCGGCCGAAGACGCCGCGGAACTCCACACGCGGCGGCGCACCTGTCTCGCTCGTCAAATCCACGCCAACCGAGCCGCGACGGTTGAACGTTCCGACCCGCGCGGTCGACATCATGGATCTGCCCAAGGCCGGCGAACGGTCGATCAGCGGCATTTCGCCGGCATCCGGTGGAAGCGGTTTTCGGATGGTTGCCGCCACGGCGCCTTCCGAGGCGTCAAGCGGCGAGAGCGATTCAGGCAAGGTCGCGCCGGCGGTTGCCTCGTCGGTGTCGAAGGCTGGCGCCGGCGCCGCGGCGTTCGCCCCACCGTCGCACTACAGTTACGATCCCGACTACCAATGGTTGCGTGGCAAGCTGGAGTATTCGCAGATCGATCGCCGCTGGAAACTTCGTTATATCCCCCTTGACGGCGAGACGGACGAGTTCGGCGGCAGCGTGGTATTGCCCGACGCATCGCTGCTCAGCGGCTGCGAGCGGGGCGATTTTGTCGAGCTTCGCGGGCAACTCGGTCGGCGGAACCCGAAGAAGGGGTTCGCCCCGACGTATCAAGTAGCCGACGTCAAGCGGCTGTAGCATTGCAGTCCGCCGTCTTGCCGCCCCCGCGCCCACTTCTTTGCCGGCTTGAATGCGCCGTATA
>JAUWWA010000025.1 GCA_030617125.1 Pirellulales bacterium
TACGCGTCAGCCTGAGGGCGGCGAAGAAGGACGCGATGGCCAACCTCAAGCTTGCGCCGGGCGATATCGTCAGCGTGGAGCCTAACCCGGGCACCGTTGTGGTGGACTTGATCAAGTTGCTTCGCTTTGGCGTCGGTACGCCGTATATGTGGTAAACAGGCGCGTTTTCCGAGGACGTTTCCACTACGATGGCCGAGCAGATACTCGAACAACGCAACGCGCCCGATGCACCCGTGGAGCCGCATCCCGTGCAGGCGATCTTGCGGTTTTTGCGGGCCGTGTATTATCGCAAAGGGATCGTGATCGTCGCTTTGGCGGCAAGTTGCCTGCTGGGCGGGCTCTATTACGCCACCGTACAGAGGGTCTACGAATCGAAGGCCTCGTTGCTGATCCTACAGACGGGGGATGCCGGTTCCTGGTCCGCCGAAATGTCCGGTGGCAAGACGGCCAAGGACCTCATGGTCACGTACAAGAACATGCTCCGTAGCGAGACGGTCGCGGAGGCCGCGTTGAAGACCTTGCCGGCGGAGCATCGAGACGATCTGGCGGACGCTCCGCGCAACAAGTGGGTCAAGATCATTCAAGGGAATCTCGCCGTCTCGACCGTCCGAGACGCGACCATCTTGAATCTTGCCTATCAATCCAAGGATCCCGACGCGGCCAAGGCGATCGTCACCTGTATCCTCTTCGCCTACTTGGACTTCATGGACAGGCTCCACAAGAACACGGCCGACGAGTTGCTCGACATCCTCACGAAGGAGAAGGTCGGCCTCGAGGACCAAATGCACGCCAAGCAGAACGAATTGATTGCCGTGCGCCGGGGCGCCGAAGAGTTGATCATCCGCGACGGTGATCAAGGAGACGTGATCATCAAGGAGGTGATGAGCCTTAACGAAACGTGGATTGAGGTACACAAGAACCGGCTCAACGCTCAGTCGCATCTGGCCGGTGTCGAGGCGGCCATCCGCAACCGCGAGGATCTCGTGGAATTCGCCCTGACGATATCCGACGCCATGGGGGGCGACCGGTTCCTTCACCGCCTCGGCCTCAATCCGTCCGACTCCCACACCACCGCCCGTCTCAACCAACAATTGAGCGAAGATCGGGCGAAACTCCAATCGGACTTGCAGTTATATTTGCCCGCGCATCACAGGGTCCGTGAGATACAGGAGCGGATTCGCGTTGCCGAATACCACCTGCAACACCGGCACCAAATCAGAAACGCACAATTGCACCAACTCAGCAACGCCGACCTCGCGCCGCTGTTGCTGACGACCGCACGCCAGCATTTCGCTCAAGCCGCCGCCCACGAGAACCTGGTCCGGGCGAGTTACGAAGAAGCAAAACGCACGGCCATCGGACTCGACGGCACCAGGGCGCGGCTCGACATGCTGCAACTCGACTGGAACCGCCTGCAACGAACCTATGAGATCGTCCAACAGCGTCTGAAAGACATCGACCTCGGCCAGAAGAGCGGCACGCTTCGGACTTCCATCCTCAGCCCTCCGGAAGTCCCAACCGGACCGGTTTGGCCTCGCAAGAGCGTCGTGGCGGTCCTCGCGATCCTTTTTGGGCTCGGCGCGGGACTGGCGATCGTGTACCTGCAAGATCTCCTCGACGACCGCTTCCGCTCGCCGGAGGAGCTGCGCACACAACTGTCGCTGCCCGTGCTGGCGATGGTCGGCAAGCTCGAGACGTTGACCGATCGCGGCATGGACGCCGTCCACGCTCACGTCCGCCCCAACGCCGCCGAAACCGAGGCGTTTCGGACGTTGCGCACGGCGTTGGCGCTCGCCGAGGACGGCATGCAACGCCTGGTCGTCTCGAGCAGCGAGCCGGGAGACGGCAAAACCACGGTCATTGTGAACCTGGCGACCGCGTACGCCCAATCCGGGAAGCGAACGCTGCTGATCGACGCCGACATGCGCCGCCCCGGCCTAACGCCTCTGCTCGACCTGAAGGGGCAACGGGGGCTCTCCACCATCCTCCGCGAACAACTCCCCCTGGCTGAGGCCGCCTCCACAAATCTCTACCCAAACATGATCGAAAACCTCGACGTGCTCCCCGCCGGCCCCCGACCGGTCAATCCCACGGAATTGCTCGCGGGCGATCGCTTCTCCGAACTCCTCTCCTGGGCCGAGACCCGCTACGACCAGATCCTCATCGACAGTCCACCCGCTTTGGTCAGTGACACCGCCATCATCGGCCGCCTGGTCGACGGTGTGCTGCTGACCGTTCTACCGGAGAAAAACCGGCGTCGTGCGGTGATTCGGGCCGCCGAAAGCTTCCCCTTGATGGGCATCAAAGTGCTTGGGATCGTCGTCAATCGCATCGGCGGCGACAAGGGCGAGGGCTACTGCGGTTACAGTTACGGCTACGGCTACGGTTACGGCGGCTACGGCTACGGCTACGGTTACGGCGGCTACGGCCACGACGAGGATTCCGCCGACGCCGAACGCGATCACGAAGACGCGCCCCAGCCGTCGGCGAAGATCGTACGAAGAGTTGCCTGATGGCACAATCGTAGCCTGAAAACCCTACCAAACGATCCTCCCCCATGCTCGCCATGCTCGCGAAACGCGCAGATTCGCTGCTGATTAAATGCGTCGACGCCGGCCTGGCCGGCGTACTGTTCGTTGTGCCGATGATGATGGGCGGCCGGATCGCCGCCGGGCAACTTGTCCTGATCACGTTGTCGCTTTGGGTAGCAGTCTGCTGGTGTCTAAGACAATGCCTCGCGCCGCGGGCGGCGTGGGTCCGCTCGCCGGCCGGACCGCTCATGCTCGTCGCACTGGTCTTGGCCGCCGTGCAATTCATGCCGCTCTCGCCGTCGCTGCTCGCAGCGATCTCGCCGAAGCTGGCCAAGACCTTGCCGCTTTGGACTTCCGGCGTCGAGGGGACCACGACGATTGACGTCTGGAGCACGTTATCGCTCACGCCCGCGGCCACGCGCGACTCGTTCATCGTGCTGCTTGCGTTCGCGTTGCTGCTGCTGACCACGTTGCAGCGGTTACGGCAAGTCGAAGACGTCGAGCGTTTGCTCCGTTGGGTTGCCGTCGCCGCGCTGGCCATGGCGGGCTTCGGCCTGATACAGCACTTCACCAGGAACGGGAAATACTTCTGGTTCTACCAATACCCGTTCGCCTCGACGAACGGGCGCGTCGCAGGCAGCTTTACGAACCGCAACCATTTCGCCCAATTCATCGCACTGGGAATCGGACCGCTCATCTGGTGGTTGCAGAGTGAATGGCGAAGCAAGCGCACGAGAAATCGCGAGATCACGGTCGGCCTGCTGGCGATCGGCCTGGGCGTGGCGGTGTTCGCCGTGCTGATGGCCCTCTCGCGCGGAGGGTCGGCGGCCCTGTTGGTGGCCGCCGTCGTCTGTCTGATCATCCTCTATCGCGGATCGCTCGTCGGACGCAACACGCTGCTGACCGTCGCGGGCGTCGGACTGCTCGTCGTGGCGTCGCTCTCGATCTACGGCTACGAGGCGGTCGCACGGCGGTTGGACGATTTCGGCTCGGTCCGGGAACTCAACAGCGGCGGACGATTGCGGCTTTGGCGGGCCGACGCCGAGGTGATCGCCGACTACCCCTTGGCCGGCACGGGTCTGGGAAGTCATCGTGCGGTTTGCCCGATGTATCTCCACGACGCGACCAACGCCGTTGGTTTGGAGTACACCCATGCCGAAAACGGTTACGTACAGGTCGCCATGGAGTCGGGCGTGCCGGGGTTGCTGCTGGCGCTGGCGGCCGTCGGTCTGTGCGTGTTCTGGTGCGTCTCGTCAATACGGGGCGGAGACCCCCCACAAAACCCACGCGTGCTCTTGTGCTTCGCAGCCATCGCCGCGAGCCTGGCCGCCAACTTCCTGCACGCAATTGTCGATTTCGTATGGTACGTTCCCGGCGTGATGGTCGTCGTGGTCGTGTTGGCGGCGTGTGCCTGCCGATTGTGGCAACTTAGCCGCGGGAAGCCCCGTGAAGCGGCTCGGGTGCTTTGGATCCCGCGCGGCGGGTGGATGGCGGCGACGGTGTGCCTGGTCGTCGTCGGCGCGCTGATGGTCCACAACCGGCTGATCGCCGCTCGGGCGGAGCCGTTCTGGCATCGCTGCCTGGTATTGGGCCGAAATCTCGCCAACCACGAGGCGCCCGACCGGCCCGAAAAACTCAACGCCATGCTGGAGAACCTCTCCGCCACGGTGCGGTGGGAGCCGGATCGCGCTCGGGCTCATGCCTGGCTGGCGGCGGTTCATCTTGGGTTGTTCGACGAACCGCAGAATCCCAGCGTCGCCGCGATTACCGTAAAACAGCTCAGCGACACCGTGGCCCATGATCCTCAATTGCAATCGCCCGACGCACTCGACGCGTGGCTCTCGCGGGCGTTTCCCGAGCGTCGGCGACACCTTGACGCCGCTTTGCATCACGCGCGCACGGCCGTCGCGCTCTGCCCGTTGCTGGGCGAGAACTACCTGTTCCTGGCCGATCTGTCGTTCCTTGCGGGATCGTACACGCCACGGCGGGCCGCGTTTGTAGACCAAGCACTCATTGTGCGTCCTTTCGACGGCAGCGTGCTGTTTGCGGCGGGACAGGAAGCGGCCATGGCGGGCAAGCCGGAGGAGGCCGTCCAATTCTGGCAGCGATCCGCCCGAACCGGACCGGCGCACCAACGCCGCTTGGCGAAAGTGCTGATCGGCAGCGGCCGGCTTCCCGCCGACGTCGTGCTCGACATCGTTCAGCCCGACGTGCCGACACTCCGATGGATTCGATGGCAATATCATAAGCTCGGCCGCAAGGACGAGTTGTCCGTTTTCGACGAACGTCTCGCCGCCGCGTCGCAGGCCCAAGCACGCACGTCGCAGGGAGAATCAGCGTGCGGCTACTGGCTGGAGGCCGCCAAGGCATACCGGAGATTGCAGCGGTCGGCCGAGTCGCTTCGATGCCTGCGCCGAGCCGTCGAGAGCGACTTCTCGCAGTGCGCCGCGCGATATGAATTGGGGACGCTCTTGCTGGAATTGCGAGAGTTCGACGAGGCCGAGAAGCACCTGCGTTGGTGCCTGCAACGGAAGCCGCGCGACGAGGAGGTTCGCCGTCAGCTAGAAGCCGCCATCGACGGTCGACTCAAGAAAGGTGACATGCTACTTTCTCGGCCGGTTTTCCTCGGGACTCGTGGGGTTGACGACACTACGAAGGAGCCTGTCCGCTTTGTTATCCCCCGGCAATGATCCGGGCGATCCGCTTTGCGGCTTGGCCGTCCCAGAGTTCGGGCGTCCGGGGCGTTTGCCAGCGGCCTGCCTGGATGTCGCGCCATGCCTCGATGATCTTTTCGGTATCCGTACCGACGACCCGGTTGGAACCGATTTTCGCCGTGATCGGCCGTTCGGTATTTTGCCGCAGCGTGAGGCAGGGGATGCCGAGGATCGTGGTTTCCTCCTGGATTCCACCGGAGTCGGTCAGCATTGCCTTGGCCGAACTCATTAGCTTGAGGAAATCGAGGTATCCGACCGGATCGATCAATTGGAGCTTGCCCAGCTTGGCCACGCGCCGGGCCAGGGATGATCCTTCGAGGTTGTTGCGCGTTCGCGGATGGATCGGGAAAACAATCGGCACGTCGTCCTGGATGACTTCCAGGGCGTCGAAGAGCCGAGCGAGCACGGCCGGATCGTCAACATTCGACGGCCTGTGCAGCGTTAGCACCACGTACTCGCCTTGCCGCAGTGCGAGGTCGTCGAGGATGGTCGATCCGGCGGCCAATTCGCGGCTTTTCAGCAGCGTATCGATCATGACGTTGCCGACCAGGAAAATTTTTTCCTCGGCGATGCCCTCGTTGATGAGGTTTTCCACGCCGCTTTGTTCGGTGCAGAAGAGCAAGTCGCTGACGGTGTCGGTCAGTACGCGGTTGATTTCCTCGGGCATGGTTCGGTCGAAGCTTCGCAATCCGGCCTCGACGTGAATCAGCTTCACGCCGAGCTTGACTGCCACCAATCCACAGGCGATCGTGCTGTTGACGTCGCCGACCACCAGTACGGCGTCGGCCGCGTGCTCGAGCAATACGGGCTCGAAGGCCTTCATGATCTCGGCGGTCTGGACGGCGTGGCTGGCCGAGCCGACTTCCAGGTTGACGTCCGGTTCGGGGATGCCGAGTTGGTGGAAGAACAGGTCGCTCATCCGCTCGCCGTAGTGCTGGCCGGTGTGGACGAGCATCGGTTCGATGCCGGCGGTTGCGGTGAATGCCTCCAAGAGCGGGGCGATCTTTATGAAGTTCGGTCGGGCTCCGGCCACATTAACGATTTTCATCTGTCGTCTCTCTCTTTTCTCGACGTATCCGAGGTCGTCTAATATCTTGCGTGCAGGATGCAGTATAGCGCCAAGAAGCGTGGCGAACACAACCCACATCTTCCCATCTACGCGGCGTCGCGATAGCAAAAGGTTGACTTTCGTATGGGTAATGTCTTTGAGAGGTCCTTGCCGTCGGCGAACACGAAATCTCGCATGAGGCAGAACGACTGGCTCTTGCCGAGCCACTGCAACTTGGGCATGGTGCTTTTGAGATTCACATAGCTTTTAAACCTCCGCAGCGGGCTCAGCGGCAGGCGGGGATGATTCGGGTCGATTTCTCGGGGGTGAACATAGATGACGAGTGGTTGTCCGGAAGCGCGCAAGTTCTTGACACCCCATCGAATCAGCCATTGGGGTGATATTCTCAGGTATCCTCCTCCGAATAGGTTGATCCTTCGCCCGAGGATCTCGACCATCGACATGGGGATTTCCGGCAGCAGTCCAGCTTGGGTCTCGATCAGGTACGAGCCCAGCGGGGCGCCGGGGATCCCGCCGTGCCCTCTTTTGGACGGAAAGATGCTGGAATCGTATTGGTAGCCAACTTCCTTGATGACGTCAAATGCCCATGCCGTGCGGCCGGTAATACCGAATCCAGGCGCCCTGAACCCCGCGATTTCATCGCCGGTGATATCTTCCAGCAGCTTCTTTGCGCGGTCGATATCCTGAAAGAATCTTTCACGGCCGACGTCATACGCCAGTACATGTGCATAGCTGTGGCTGGCGATTTCGTGCCCGGCCTCTCGGCACCGAAGCACCATGGACTTGTGTTGCTGAGCCAACCAACCCAACCAGAAAAAGGTCGCTTTTATGCTGCATTCGTCGAGCATCCCCAGGATCATCTCCAGGCGGCTTTCCACCCGCGACTGCAAGGAATTCCATTTCTCGATAGGAGGCGCAGCCGGGCTGTCCAAGATATGGAACCATTCCTCGACATCCACAGTGAACATGGCTTTAGATTCATCGGTTGTGACTTCTATGCGATTTGCGGGCATGTTTGACAGTCCAGAAGGCGGAAGGCGGAAAGATGGGACAACGGTGATATTCGAACTCCTCCTTCCCTCTTCCCTCTTCCCCCTATGGCTGTGGCCGTAGGCCGCGTTTGGGTTTTCGTCGAACATGTCATCGATCCCTGTGGGATGAATATCTTTCCTGCGCCGCTTCAAAAAAATCGCCTCCCGGCGGCGCGAAAGGCTCTCCGGTCCTTTGCCGTTGGGAACGAGAAGTAGATCGCCTCTTCATCGGCATTCGGGCGACGCTGCTCCGAACCGTTCTCGATCTCGCGGATCGTTTCGGCAAGAGCCAGCGCGCCGGCGCGTTTCGTCTTGCGAACCAGGCTGTCCCAGGTGTCGTCCGCAGCGATGTCGACCTCCCGCTGCTTGAGGATTGCGCCGTTGTCGAGCTTGTCGGCAAGGTCGTGAACCGTGGCGGCGGTCTTCTTCTCGTTGAAACGCAGTGCCCAGAAAGCAGGCATTAGACCTCGATATCGCGGCAAAGGTGCGCCGTGGACGTTGATGCAACCCCTCGAGAATCGGCTTCGCACCTTCCTGCCGATAATTTGAGGACAACTGATCGATACCAACAGTTCGGGCTGGTACTTGTCGAGGATTGCCTGAAACGCGTCGCTCTTGACCTTGGCGATTGCATGATACGGAACGCTGAAGGCATCGGCCACGGTTCGGATGGAGAAAAAGGGGCCGTCGGCACCGGGGTGGCAAAGCCGGCTGGCGATCTTGGCGGCAACGACTCTGCTGCCGAGAACCAAGGTCGCCACAGGCCCGAACAGACCAAGATGGCGAATGAACCCCTTGATTGCTCCCCCATGGGTGCTCATTGGCGGCGCCGAGACAATGCAAGAGACATCGTTGCGGAACTCCCTGCAAATGACGGCGAAAGATGCCGGCAGATAAACATTTTCGTCTTGGGTAAGAATGAGAATACGCAAGGCTCAACCTTTCACCTGATGGTTCTGGCGGTTCGGCCTGTTGTCTACCGTTCGCTCGACGACATCCAGGTAGTCGGCCGCCAGAGAGTCGCGGTTGAAATGCTCAACTACGTACTTGCGGCCGCAGCGGGCAAGAGACTCGCACAACCGGCGATCCCGCTGCAGCTTCTCGACAGCCTCGGCCAGTTCTTCGGCGTTTTCGGGCTCGATACATATACCGCCACCCGCCTTGTTGACCAACTCGGCCGCGCAGCCCTCCACGCCGAGGATGATCGGTTTGCACATCGCCGCCGCCTCGAATATCTTGGAAGGGAGCACGGTCTTAAAAAGCTCCTTCTTCTGGAGATGCGCCAGGCAGGTATCGGCCAAAGACAAGAAGTGAGGCATCAGGCTCTTGTCCTGGCGTCCGGTGAATGTGACGTTGTCCAGGTTCTTGTCTCGCACGGTCTGTTCGAGTTCCTCTTTGATCGCGCCATCGCCGACCAGGAGGAAAGCAACTCGCGAGTTGTTCCTCTTTTTCAGGATTTCCGCCGCACGAGGCATGACATCCAACCCGGAGCATAACCCCAGTGTGCCGACATAGGCACAGACGAACTTGCCGCTCAGCCCGAGTTCGGCCTTTCGGCTTTCGTCAACTGGGCGAGGCTTGAACAGGGTGAGATCGGCTCCGTTGGTTATAACGGAGACTTTCTCGGGCGGCACGCCCTTCTCGATCAGTTTTTGCTTGTATCCCTCGCCAACCGTGACGATATGGGTTGCGCCGGCGTACATCCATTTCTCCAGACGCTCCAGCACCGACAGCAGGCAGCCCTTCTTCATGGCGCCGATGGCGCAAATCGTGTCGGGCCAGATGTCGCGAATTTCGAGTAGAAAAGGAACTCGCCGGAGCCGGCTTGCGATCAAGCCCGCCCAACCGCAGAAGAACTGGGGCGAGGTTGCGATGATCACGTCGGGCTTCTTCAGCAGCAGCGACAGCACCGCCGCGCTGCCCATGTAGGAGACGAAGTTCATGATCCGCCGCACGGCGCCCTTGTTCGCGGCAATGTACGTCCATACCCGGACAACCTGAATGCCATCGACAAACTCGGACTGCCACAGCCGGTTCTTGTATCCGTCGTAGACGACGCCGTCGGGGCAATTCGGTGCGCACGTGACAACGGTCACGTCGTGTCCCCTTCGGACCCAGCGCTTGCAGTTTTCAAACGTCCGCGAGGCGGGCGCGTTGACTTCGGGCGGAAAGTAGTGCGAGAAGAAGAGGATGCGCATTTATTGCCACTCGATTCGAAAGCTTGTATGGATGTTCGATCCGCGAGAGGAAAATGCCAAGGCGGTGTTGGGGAGTTTCTTTCCGAACTCCGGACAGCAATAGGATTCCTCGCTCGTCAAAACGCCGTCGCCGGAGAACCGGATGGTGAACGTGCCCGCGGGATACGTGATCTCCACCATATCGGGCGACATCTTCGCGATTTGACAGGACCAGTGCAAGTGCAATCGGGCGACGGCGCCGACGGCACGGGAAGCCGTGACGCGGTCTTGGATTTCCAGTCCCCCGGGCCCGCGCCACGTGAACTTGCGTTCGTGCCGGGGCGAGCCGCCCAGACGCCGGTAGCCGTCGTGCCAGGCCGAAAGGTGAAAACCCTCGTCCGATGGTTGCCAGACGACCTCGCGGGCGCGCCCGCGGCGAGCCACGCGAAACGCACCCCAGAATTCGCACTGATCCCGAGCGTCGATCTCGACGGTGTTGTGCGCCCGGGTGGAGCGGCAATAGGATCGCGTCTCGCCCGGCACGTAGTCGCAGACCCCGCTGTCGACGATGACCCGATGACCGCGCAGTGAGAGTTCGAACGAGAAGATGTCGCCGTGTGCGTGGCCGGGAATATAGTCCGGTCCGACGGGCCCGGCATCGCAGATCACGTAGTCGCCGCCTTCCGAGCGAGCACCGAAGTAGCCCGTCTCCGGGAGCGCGAACACGCCGGTCGTATGATTCCACCCGTGCTTGCTGGCACACAGCGGAGCACCGTTCTCGCGTCGTATCTTAGTACCTTGTTGCAACTGAGATTGTGGGTCTTCTTCGGGTGTCACTGCTGGCTTGTCCAGCAGTGCTGCGTGGGCCCTGGTGCTTTCCACTGCTGGGCAAGCCAGCAGTGGCACCCACAAACGCGA
>JAUWWA010000226.1 GCA_030617125.1 Pirellulales bacterium
CCGGCAGCCGTGCGCTCGAAGGCCAGCGTCTCATCGGGCGAGATCGAGATGGCCAACAGCATCAGCACGACGACCAGCAGTATGGTGCGCACGTCTTCCCAAACACCTCCGAAGCGAATGAGAAACCATGCGGCCACGGCCAGCAACAGCGTGTAGCCGGCCAGGCCGGCCATCAGCTTGCCGGCCTCGACCGCGCCGCCGCTGGTGTCGAACGACGCCCACAGGCCCCAAAGGACCAGAAAGGCGCTGACGACGTAAAACGGATTGTTGGTGTAGACCAACCGGAGCAGTCCCTGCGTGTGCCGCACCACGTCAATTCGGGCGCCGCGCACACAGGGTTTCGGCGGCGAGGCCGTCACCGGACACTCGCTCGGCCTGACAGGATGGAGACCTTCCATCACGCACCTCCTTTCCGACGGGCGGGCAGGCCGTAGGTCGGGAGTTTCAATCCGTCATGAAAACGCCGACGGATTTTCCATCCGTCACCACGCGCTACCCCAACCGCCAACCAAGTGAAAAGAAACCGACTAACGGCGCACCATGAGCGCACCGACAGACAGAGGCGGCGTGCAGCGAGAAAAACGCGCGAGAAGCCAGATGAACGTTATCCGGCGTTCGGTCGCAGCGGGCAGACCAAATAGAAACTGCGAATGATCAGGACGTAACTCTTCTTCCCGCCGCTATGGCGAACCGTACCGTCCGCCTCCTGCGCAAGACAACGCGATCAGCTTGTCCGCGTCCTTCCGGGGCAGCAACCACTGTCAGAACGCATGTTGTATTATACCAGAATGCACCGGTATGGCAAGAGGCATGACGACCGCCGTGCGAGTGGTTCGTGCCCACCTGTGCGATCAACGGTCGCGGGTTGATGCGGCGCGATCGACGCAAACTGTTCTTTGTTTGGCGCGACCACCGGTCGCGGCTTTATGAGGGAAAGTCGGGCAAGCCCGAAAGCCCATCGATCCCCTCGCCTGCACACTTGCTACTGCCCACTGATCTCTGCCGACTGACCACTGCCTAGCGTTTTCCGCCAACTCCTTCCGGATCGAACGCCTTCTGTGCCGCCTCGTACACCGCTCGAAGGGGCACGTTGTGTGCGACGGCGACGTGCCGGCATGACTCATACTCGGGAGCGAATCGCCACGAACCGCTGCGCAGCCAGCCGACCTTGCCTTCGACTGCCCCCCACGGCGTTTCGACCGTATGCGGCTGCCGCGAAAGCACGTGGCGGCGAACCGCGTAACGCCGCACGCCCAGCGTGGTCGTCTCGGTGAACAACACCGCTTCGATCGGCTCGATATCGGCCGTGCGGCACAGCACGGAGAGCTTCACGCCGGGCCGGTTCTTCTTCATGCCGATAGCCGTGGTGAACACGTCCAACGCCCCGGCTTCCCAAAGCCGCGTGGTGCAATAACCGACTAGCTCGCCGCTGATGTCGTCGAGGTTCGTCTCCAGCACGCAAACTTCCTCATCGTCGGGCGTGTCGCCGGCTTCGACCGCTTCGCCCACCAATAGCCGCAGTACGTTCGGTTGATCCTGGAGATCCTTCTCTCCGGCGCCGTAGCCGATCCGCTCGATCTTCATCGCCGGCAGCGGGCCAAAGGAATCGGCCAGCGTGGCCAGGATTGCCGCGCCGGTCGGCGTGGTCAGTTCGGCACGCACCGACGACTCGGCCAGCGGTATCCCGCGCAGAAGCTCGGCGGTGGCCGGCGCGGGGATGCCGCACACGCCGTGCGCGATCTTGACCTTGCCGAACCCCGTCGGCACCGGAGAGGCCGTGAGCGAATCGACGCCGAGCAAGTCCAAGCCGACCGCCGTGGCGACCACGTCGGCGATCGAATCGGCCGCCCCCAGTTCGTGGAAGTGGACTTCCTCGACACGGGTGCCGTGGACCTTGGCCTCGGCCTCGGCAAGCCGGTTGAAGATCCGCCGGGCGGTCTCCTTCTGTTTGTCGGAAAGCCGGCCCCCCTCGATCATTTTCAAGATATCGTGCAGACGGCGATGGACGCGTTCCGGTTCGTACTCGACCGTCACCTGTATCGCCCGAAACCCGCTCCTGTCGACCTCCCTGTCGATCAGCCGGCAGCCGGAAAGGCCGAGCGAGCCGACCGCCGCGTTGAGTTCATCCAGATTGACGCCGGCGTCGACCATCGCGCCGAGCATCATGTCGCCGCTGATGCCGCTGGTGCAATCGAGGTATGCGATCTTCGCCATCGCAGTCCTATGTCTGGAAAGGAGTGTTCGCAATGGGTCATTGTGCCAGCTTTTGGGCCAACTTGCCATGGGAAATCGAAAAAAGGCACATGCTACTTGGTCGCCTGCGGGGGACTATCGCATGAGAGTACCGGCTTCCCAGCCGAAAAAGCAGCATCTCCCTATTATTGTGCCCGCCATTGACTCGGCGAGCGAGCTTCGCTAGAGTACCGCCCCCGCATTCCGGTTTTTCCTAGCCCAGCTTTGTAACACAGACTTCCAGTCTGAGGCGCGGCAACAGGGGGCAACACAAGCAAAATGCCTAGGCTACAATTGGCCTTTTAGGGAGGCCGAGTAGGACGTTCCGAGGCGGAATGGAACCATGAGCGCAACACTTCTCGACAGAATGTCCGAGAACCAACGTACTCCTGCCACCTGGCGATGTCTACCCGCCAGACTGAGGGTACTGTACATCACGACCCACGCGCGGACCGGTGGCTGGCTGGCCGAGGCCTTCGCCGCCGACAGCGCATCGCGGGTCCTCTTGGAGGAGGCTGCCGCAGGGGCAGCCGGGTTGGCACGGCTGCGCGACGAAACCTTTGACGCCGTGCTTATCAGTCACGAGCCGGGCGAACTGGACGCCTTGGACCTGATCGAGGGCTATCGGGCAGGCGGGGCCGGCGACCCAATCGTCGTCCTCGGCGCCCAAAGCGAACAGGAAATGGCCGTCCTCTGCTATGAAGTCGGCGCCGACGGCTACGTCTGCGTCCATACCACGACCACGCGGAACCTCATCTGGGTCGTCGCCAGGGCCATCGAGCGACATCGCTTGCTGCGCGACAACGAGCGGCTAAACCTCGCCGAGCAAACGCGGCTTGCGCGCGAACACGACGAAGCCGGCCACCTCCTACGGCAACAACGCGCGTTGCTGGGCGAGGTTGAAAGGTTGCGCGGCGAGGGCCTCTCGTCCTCCGGCCTGCCCGACGTCGATACCTTTCTGCCCGCCGAGCTGATCGCTCACTATCGCGAACTGCTGCGGACGTACGTGATCATGGGTTCGGGCAACCTGGCGTGCGAGTTGAAGCGACTGGCCGAACTGCTCATCTCGGCCGGATTAACGTCCGCGCAAGTCATGCAGTTGCACCTGCACGTGCTCGAGGAACTCCTGCACGGGCTGGGCGAACGCAGCACCCGGCACGTCATTACCCGGGCCGACCTGCTCGTCATGGAACTGATGATGCACCTGGCCGAAGGGTACCGTGAGCGATACCGGCAACGGGCGCATCCGCCGCTACAGCGGATGCTGCCAGCGTTTGAGTAGCTCCATGTCCGACTCCGAAACAACTCTTGCCGATTTGAAGCGCCTGGTAGGCGATTTCGTCGACCGCCGCGACTGGCACCAGTTCCACTCACCGAAAAACCTGGCCATGTCGATGGCCATTGAGTCGGCCGAACTGATGGAGCATTTCCAGTGGCTTTCGGCCGAGCAGTCGTGGCGGGTGGCCGACGATTCGGCCAAGATGACTGCCGTTTCCGACGAATTGGCCGATGTGCTCTGCTACGGCCTGGCAATGGCCAACGAGCTGGGAATCGATCTTTCGGCAGCCGTGCATGCCAAAATGGCCAAGAATGAGCGCAAGTACCCAGCCGAAGAGTATCGCGGTCGCTTCGGCCCGGAAGATGGGGAAATGAAGAGGAAGGATGAAGGATGATGTCGTGATGCAGCCCCCTAAGCTCCGGCATTCACGCCGGCATCTGCGGACGGACCGCTTTCGCCCGCGGGGGTCCCGCCACGGCGGACCATCTCTTGCAGGTGTAACTCGATGCAATCGGCCAGTGCCTCGGGGTTGTAGCCGCCTTCGAGCGAGCTGATGAGTCTGCCGCCGGCGTGGTCGTCGGCGCAATCCAGCACGATGTTCGTCATCGTGCCGAAGTCTTCGGTCTCGAGGCCCAAGCCGCCGATCGGGTCGCGGCAGTGGCTGTCGAACCCGGCGCTGAGGAAGATCATTTGCGGTTTCATTTTCGCGGCGAGCTTCTCCACCGCGTCGCCGAACACGTTAAGATAATCTTTTCGTGAGATGCCGAACTCAACCGGCAGATTGACGCAGGTTCCCGGGGCGGCGCTGCCACCCGTCTCGTCGTCGCGGCCCGTGCCCGGATAGAACGGCCAGCGATGAATCGAGAGAAAACCGACCTGAGGGTCTTCCCAGAACGTGGCCTGGGTGCCGTTGCCGTGGTGGACGTCCCAGTCGACGATCAGTACGCGATCCATTTGTAGCTCATCGGCGGCGAGCCTGGCGGCCACGGCGACGTTGTTGAACAGGCAGAAGCCCATGGCCCGGTTGACCAGGGCATGGTGTCCCGGCGGGCGGACGAGACACAGCGCGGTGGTGTCTTCGCCGCGGGCGAGCCGCCCGGCCGCATC
>JAUWWA010000287.1 GCA_030617125.1 Pirellulales bacterium
CGGCCACCGTTTCGTTGAACGGGACGCCCACTCGGACATTAAAGCCGCGGCCGATGAAGGTCAGGCCGAGTGGCTCCTCAAGCTTCGAAGCGAGCTGGATGCACAGCCCGCAGTCGATGCACTTGCCCGGCTCGTAAATCACCTCGGCGTGCTGCGTGTCGAGCTGGAAGCGGCGGCGCTCGGCCCTGTAGCGGCGCGGGTCGGCGCCGTATTGGATCGCATACCTTCGCAGCCTGCACGTATTCAGTTTGCGGCAATCGCAATGCAGACATCGGGCCGCCTGTTCGGCCGCTTCCTGACTTGAGTAGCCGGCGTGTGGATCGCCAGCGGGATCGCGCCGCGGCTGCTTGGGTGCCCCGACGAGCAATAGCGAAAGCTCCTCCGGCTCCAAGCGACCGATTCTGGTGGTAAATGCGCTGGGCGGCCCGGTGACCGGTCGGCCGGAGAGATACTGATCAATCGACGCGGCCGCCTCCTTTCCGTCGGCGAGGCTGCGGATCACCATGCCTCGACCGCGAATCGCGCCTCCCGCGGCAAAGACACCCTCAAGACTGGTCCGGTACGTCCGCCGTTGCACTTCGATGCCTCGCGGCGCCACCCGCAAGTCCCACGCCTCGGCTTGGTCTCTTGCAGCAGCCCCGGCGGCGAGCAGCACGGCGTCGAAGTCGCGGCGCAACTCACGCAGCGCCGTCGTGCCGCTGACCCGCGTGTTCGCTCGCCATTCGATTCCCAACGCCAGGATCATCTCGATTTCGGCGTCGAGCACGTTCCGGGGAAGTTCGTCTTCGCTCGGCTCGTGTCGCAGGCGTCCACCGGGTTTGTCGTTTTCGTCGAAGATCGTGCAGGCGTGGCCCTGCTGAGCCAGGTAGTACGCGGCGGCGAGTCCGGTCGGTCCCGCGCCGACGATCGCCACTCGCTTGCCGCCGGCCGGCTTGCACGTCGGCAGGTACGGCGTGCCGCCGGCCAAATCAGCGTCGGCCACAAACCGTTTGAGCCGGCAGATGGCCACGGCGCCGTCGGCCGGGCGTCGGCGGCACACCTTCTCGCACGGCGCCGGGCAAATTCGTCCCAACGCGGCCGGCAAGGCGATGTCGCGCTTCACCGTCACAATCGCGTCGCGCAAATCGCCCGCGCCAATCTGCCGAAGCATCAGCGGGATGTCCATCCGTGCCGGGCAGGCCAACTGGCACGGGGCCAGACAATCGCCAAGGTGATCGCTCAAAAGCAACTCCAACGCCGAACGCCGCACCTTGTGGACCTCGTCGGTTTCGCTCTCGATTCGCATGCCCTCGACCGCAAGCGCGCCGCACGACGGGACCAGCTTGTCCTCGCCCAGGATCTTCACCATGCAGACCAGACACGACGTGGACGGCCGATAGGGTTTGAGGAAGCAGAGCGTGGGGATGTCGATACCGAGCTTCCCCGCTGCTTCAAGGATCATGGTCCCCGGCGGAACTTCCACTTCGCGTTGGTCGATGGTGATCTTCGGCATGGCAGTCAGGCGCGCGTTTGCTTGAAGAACTCGTCGCGCATTGCCAGGATGTTTTCCGGCGGGACGTCGTATTGGATGTTGTGAACCTGCGTGAAGACCAAGGAAGCGTCAGGCCCATATTCATCGAGGCGGCGGCGGACGTCGGCCCGGACCACCTCCGGATCGGAGGCGTTCAGGGCATGTTGCGTGTCGATCCCTCCGCCCCAAACGGCAATGTCCTTGCCGTATTCCCGCACAAGATCTCGGGGATTCATCCCGTTGGCACTGACTTGGACTGGATTGAGTGCGTCGACGCCCATCTCGATCATCAGCGGCACGAAGTCGGCGACTGCTCCGCAGGAGTGCATCACAACCTTCTTGCCGGTCGCTTTGATCCGCCCCACCACTTCGGACATGTAAGGAAAGAGCATTTCCTGATAGGTGGCCGGCGAGATTATACCGGTTTGTTGAGTTCCCAGGTCATCGGTGAGAAAGACGATATCGAACCACTGGCCGAATGTGTCGAAGAACACGTCGATCCTTCTGAGATAGGCCTCGTGCAGCTTGTCCAGCAGGGCGTGGGCCAGGTTCTTCTCGACCATCAGATCGACCAGAAACTGCTCATAGCCTCGCATCAATTGCCCGGCCTGTAGATAGTGGTATCGCCAAAGCGCGACCACCGCGCGGTCGGTCGACTCGTATTGTGTCTTTGCTCTCGTGGCCATCAATTCGAGCGGTTCGTCATAGGTATAGGAATAGTCCCAGCGTTCGAAGAGGGAATCGAATTGATCCAATTCATCGGGGGACTTGACCTTTGCCAGCGGAGCGCCGGCCGGGTCGAAGTAGTATGCACGGGCGGCTCGCTTGGCATAAACGGTCCCCTGCTGATTCTTCGCAACCGATGACCCGTCCGGCAGGTCTTCAATGTCGAAGAGCTTTGGGACGATCACTTCCGGACCGAAAGGGCTCTTCCAGATTTTGGTTTCCTTGGATCCGAACCTCAGCGGTTCGGCGTCGACTTGCAGCGCGTCCTTGGCGTCGTCGTCCAACAGGGCGACAAGCTGCATCAGACAGCCGGCCCGAATGGGCTTTTCCGGAAACCCCAACAGTGCCCGCAGCTTCCGGTATGTCAGCACGTGAATGCTGGAACAGTCGGTTCCCCCGATATCGAAGGGGATGAAATCGACGGATTGGCGGCTGAGCACCGCCATAATACGTTCGCGGCCGGTCATGTTTTTGGTTCCTTTTTGATGGTGATTTCTTGCCAAGCCGCAAGCGGCCTGCAATGGTTATTGGATGGTTACGGCTCCGGTCGGGCAAACCTGCCGGCAGGTGTCGCAGCGGACGCACTTGTCCGCGTCGATCACGTGTTTGGCGTAGGGCGTCATGGGGATGGCGTCGGCCGGGCAGTGTTGGGCACAAAGCGTGCAGCCGATGCAGTCGTCGGTCACCCGGTAGGCGATCAAGGCCTTGCACCTGCCGGCCGGGCAGCGGCCGTCGAGGTGGGCCTCGTACTCCTCGCGGAAGTACCGCAAGGTGGAAAGCACCGGGTTAGGCGCGGTGCTGCCCAGCCCGCAAATGCTGCCGACCTTGACCTGCCTGGCCAACGCTTCGAGCGTTTCCAGATCGCCCTTCTTACCCTCGCCAGTGCAGATGCGATCGAGAATGTCGAGCATCCGCCGGGTCCCGATCCGGCAGAAAGTGCACTTGCCGCACGACTGGTCCTGGGTGAAGCGTAGGAAGTATCGCGCGATGTCGACCATGCAGTCGGCATCGTCGAGCACGACCAGCCCACCGGAGCCCATGATCGCGCCTACCCGATCAAGTGCTTCGTAGTCGACGGGCGTATCGGCCAAGCGGGCGGGCACGCAGCCGCCCGACGGCCCGCCGACCTGCACCGCCTTGAATCGCCGCGGCGGTGCGACGCCACCGCCGATCTCTTCGATGATTTCTCCGAGGGTCACGCCCATGGGCACCTCGATCAATCCGCCGCGACGCACCTTGCCCGCCAGGGCGAAAACCTTCGTGCCCTTGCTCTCTCCGGTACCCAGCTTGGCGAAGGCCTCGGCCCCGTGGCGGAAGATCCACGGCAGCAGGGCGTAGGTCTCGACGTTGTTGACCGACGTCGGCTTGCCCCACAGGCCGCATTCCGCCGGGTAGGGCGGTCGCAATCGCGGCATGCCGCGGTGGCCCTCGATCGAAGCGAGCAGGGCCGTCTCTTCGCCGCAAACGAACGCCCCGGCGCCTTCCTTAACGGAAAGCCGCAACCCATTGCTCAGCAGACCGCACGCTTCGCATTTTTCGAGAGCTTCGTTGATTCGTTTCACGGCCAGCGGGTACTCGGCCCGGATGTAGAGAAAGCCCTCGTCGGCGCCGACGGCCCGGGCGGCAATCGCCATGCCCTCGATGATGCGGTACGGGAACGACTCGAGCAACATGCGGTCCATGAACGCGCC
>JAUWWA010000104.1 GCA_030617125.1 Pirellulales bacterium
AGACCGGCCGGCTTGCCAAATCTCACGAGATTCTCGAACAGGCCGACCTGATGACCAACACCATCGCCAAACCCGATCTGAAGCAGCAGGCGATGGACAAGATCCGTGCGCTGATGGACGCTCTGCCGAAACCGGCGGGCGAGGGGTAAGATGTTTCCGACAGTACTCCCGAGCGGCGCCCTTCCATGTCCCGGCACGGTCCCCTACACTGCGAGATAAGGCGCCGGGCACCGGACCGGCTTGCCCAAGCGTCCAATGTCCATCCCTCGGCTCGGGCATGGTGCAAACATGGCTCTGATTATCCTGCGTTGTGTTTTTGTGTTAGTGGCGGCCGGGCTGGGCGTCTCCTTTTTGAATGCCTCCGGCACCGAATCACAGACCTCCGCGTGGAAGACCTGGGGTATCTTCGGCGGCGTGATCCTGCTCGCGCTGGGGGTGATCGCGATGGACGTCGCCCTGCGGCGGAAGCAACTAACCACGATCTCGGCCGTCTACTTCGGTCTGATTGTCGGCTTGTTCCTGACCTACATCGTGGGGATCGCCCTGGTGCCCTTGCCCATCGACGAATACCGCGAGAGCATTCAATTGATGCTCGGGCTGGTCCTTTGTTACATCTGCGTTAGCCTCCTGATCCAGACCAAGGACGACTTCCGGTTTGTCATCCCGTATGTCGAGTTCGCCAAGGAGGTCAAGGGTACGAAGCCCTGTATCCTGGACACGAGCGTGGTGATCGACGGGCGGATTGCCGACGTGGTGGAAACTGGGGTCTTCGACGCCGAACTCATCATGCCGGAGTTCGTTATTGCCGAGTTGCAGGCCATCGCCGACAGTTCCGACCGGCTGCGGCGCAGTCGCGGCCGCCGGGGCCTCGACATCCTCAACCGCCTGCGAAACGGCCCGGACGTGGAACTGACAATCTTCGAACGCGATCTGCCCGAGTTCGCCGGTCAGCCGGTCGATCTGAGGCTCGTCATCCTGGCCAAGCATTTGCAGGGCAAGTTGGTCACGAACGACTACAACCTGAACAAGGTCGCCCGGTTGCAGGGCGTTCCGGTGATCAACCTCAACGACTTGGCCAATGCGCTGAAGCCCGTCTTCCTGCCCGGGGAGCAGATCGAAGTCCGCATCGTCAAGGCCGGCGAGGAGCCCGGCCAGGGCGTCGGATACCTCGACGACGGCACGATGGTCGTCGTCGAATCCAGCCGCGAATACGTCAACCGGCAGGTGAACGTCGCGGTGACCAGCGTGCTGCAGACCAGCGCCGGGCGGATGGTCTTCGGGCGGATGGAGAACAGCCGTTAGTACGTTCGGTCGCAACCTGTTGGCCGGCCACGACTTAGGCGCCTTTGGGCCGATCGACCTATGCAAGCACTCCCCGGTATGCTTATAATACGTCATTCATTAGTCTCGGCTGAGGAAGCGAAGGTAACCGAAGAACCATGCCTAAGCAAAAAACCCACAAGGGAACAAAGAAACGTTTCCGGCTGACCGGCAAGGGGAAGGCCCGGCACCGCCAGAGCGGGACAAGCCATCTCGCCGCCCGAATGAGCCACAAACGCAAACGCAATCTCCGCGGCACCGCCTCGGTCCATGAAGCCGAGGCCAAGCGGATCCGCGAGGCGCTGTGCGGCAATAGCTATTGAACGTGTAGTGAAGGAAGACCATGAGAACCACCAAAGGGTCGGCTCGAAATCGGGCCAAAAACCGCCTCTATCGAAAAGCCAAAGGATACCGTGGCGGACGCGGAACGCTGCTGCGCACCGTCAAGGAAACCGTGGTCCGGGCCGAGGCGTACGCCTATCGCGACCGCCGCACACGCCGACGCGAGTTCCGCAAGCTCTGGATCATCCGGATCAACGCCGCCGTTCGCCAGCGCGGCCTGCGATACAGCGAGTTTATCCGTGGGCTGGTGGAGGCCAGAATCGCCCTGGATCGGAAAACGCTGGCCGAGATGGCCGTCAACGATCCCGAGGCGTTCGACCAAATCGTCGAGACCGTTAAGCAATCGCTCCCGGCGACCGTGCCCGCGTAGTAGCACACGCTGCCGTGCATCGAGAAGCCAATAGCCGGGATCGGACGCATGCCGGGATATGTCCCGCGGCCATGGACATTTGCGTGCTGCCGCCACTAGGCTATTCATCCTTCATCTCTCTCCCTCCCCACATGGCACTCGCTGAATTCCTCGCCGAACTCGACGCCCTGGCCCAAGAGGCGGTCGCGGCCTACGAAGCGGCCGACGACGCCAACGCGTTGGAGGTTGCGAGGATTCGATTCCTCGGCGCCAAGAGCGGCCAATTGAAGGCGGTGCAGAAGCAGCTCGGCAAGGTCGATAAGGCCGACAAGCCCACTGCCGGCAAGCGATTCAACGAGGTGAAGCGGCGGATCGAGGCGGCACACGCGGCGGCGGCCGAGCGGCTTTCGCGCGGCGTGGGCCCCGCGGCGCAGGCGGCCGGTTTCGACCCGACGATTCCCGGCGTGCGTCCCCGCCTGGGACATCTGCACCCGATCACGCAGACGATCGAGGAGATCGCCGACATCATGGGCCGGCTGGGTTTTACAGTAGCCGAGGGCCCGGAGGTGGAAGACCAGTGGCACAACTTTGAGGCCCTGAACATCCCGGCCGACCACCCGGCTCGCGACCCGTTGGATAACTTCTATCTCGCCGCGGCCGAAAGGGCCGACGACGTTCTGGCCAACCCGCCGAGTGGCGCACCGCAAGCAGCGGATGAGAAGGGATGGTTGCTGCGGAGCCAGACCTCGACCGTGCAGATTCGGGTAATGGAGCAGACGCCTCCGCCGGTGCGCGTCATCTCGCTGGGGCGCGTCTATCGGCCCGACACCCCCGACGCCACCCACGTGCCCATGTTCCACCAGATCGAAGGCCTACTGGTCGACACCCACGTGACCATGGCCGACCTGAAGAGCATCTTGCGACTGTTCGGCATGAGCTACTTCGAGGACGACGTGCACATTCGGTTCCGCCCCTCCTTTTTTCCGTTCACCGAGCCAAGCGTCGAGATCGACATGAGTTGGCACGGCGGCTGGATCGAGATGGGCGGCGCCGGCATGGTCGATCCGAACGTACTCCGGGCCGTCGGCTACGACCCGGAAAAGGTCACCGGGTTGGCGTTCGGGTTGGGTATCGAGCGGATGTGCGCCCGGCGCCACGGCATCGTCGACATCCGAGAGTTCTACAAGAACGACGTGCGGTTCTTGCGACAATTCTAGGGGCTGGGGGCTGGGGACTGGGGGCTGGGGACTAGGGGGGCTGAAGTTGAGAGTGGGAGGTATGCATTGTGGAAGTGAGGAGCTACCGTGACTTGAAGGTCTGGCAACTGGGAATAGAGGTGGCAAAGGACGTCTACGTTCTCACGCGAAACTTTCCGAAACACGAGGTCTACGGCCTAAGCAGCCAGATGCAACGGTCGGGTGTGTCCATTGTGTCCAACATTGCCGAAGGCCAAACCTCGCATCTAACAGATAAGTGTGCCCAAGAAGGAAAAATGCTTCATCGCCTGCAATCCCAACTGAAAACAATACTCGTTCCCTAGTCCCCAGCCCCCAGCCCCTAGTCCCCAGCCCTCACTATGCTCATTTCCTGGAACTGGCTGAAGCAATACGTACCGCTGGACATGCCGCTTTCCGAGTTGGAAGAGCGGTTGATGATGTCGGGGCTCAACCACGAGGGCACCGAAGAGGTCGCCGGCGATATGGCCATCGACCTGGAGGTGACCAGCAACCGGCCCGACTGCCTGGGACACATCGGCGTCGCCCGCGAAGTCGCCGTGCTCTTCGGCAACGAACTGACGATCCCCGCGGCCGATCCGCGCGAAGGGACAACGCCCGTCGACGAGTTGGTCAAGGTGCAAATCGACTGCGCCGACCTTTGCCGGCGATACACCGCCCGGGTAATCCGCGGCGTGAAGATCGGCCCGAGCCCGAAATGGTTGGCGCGGCGGCTCGAAGCCGTCGGCATCGCGCCGATCAACAACGTCGTCGATATCTCGAACTACGTGTTGATGGAATGCGGCCAGCCGCTGCACGCGTTCGACTTCGGCAAGCTCAAGGGTGGGGAAATCATCGTCCGGCGGCCGAAGCCTGGCGAAACGATCGAGGCCATCGATCATAAGATCTACGAACTCGGCGCCGACATGTGCATGATTTGCGACGCCCGCGATCCGGTGGCCATCGGCGGCGTGATGGGCGGGGCGCAAACCGAAATCTCGCCCGATACCGCCGACGTGCTCGTCGAGGCCGCCGAGTTCGACCCCATCTCGATCCGCAACACCGTCCGCTCACTCAACCTCCACAGTGAATCATCCTACCGCTTCGAGCGTCGAGTAGACTCGGAGAACATCGATTGGGCCAGCCGGCGCTGCTGCGAGTTGATCCTCGAGTTGGCCGGCGGCGAGTTGGTCCGGGGCGTGGTCGACGTCGGTGAGCCCGTGCCCAAACGAGAACCGATCGTGCTGCGGTTCTCGCAGTTGAAGCGGGTGTTGGGTATCGAGATCACGCCGCAGCGGGTGCGGGAAATCCTCGTTGCGCTGGGAAACGAAGAACCCTCTCACCCCTGCTCTCTTCCGGAGGGGGAGGGACTGATCGTTGTCCCACCGAGTTGGCGGCGCGACCTTTCGCGCGAGATCGACCTGGTCGAAGAGGTTGCCCGAGTTCACGGCTACGACGAGATCCCCGAGGACGTCGGCGTACCGATGGTTGCGTCCTCACGGCGGCGGCAAGATCGCGTCATTGCGAACGTTCGCCGCGTGCTAAGCGCTTCCGGCTTCGACGAGGCGATGACCTACAGCGTGGTCGACCGTCAAACGGCCGGCACGCTGAGCCCGTGGACCGACGCCGAGCCGTTGCGGACCCTCACGCCGGTGCTGCGCGGGGCCGACCGGCTCCGCACGAGCCTCGTTCCCAGCCTGTTGGCTGCGCGGCGAACCAACGAGGCGTTGGCCAATCCGGAAATCGAGCTGTTCGAGATCGCCAAAGTATATCTGCCTTGCGGCAAGAAACTGCCGCAGGAAGAATACATGCTCGGCATCACGAGCGGTCGCGACTACCTGACCGTCAAAGGCGTCGTCGAGGCCATGGTCGCCTCGCTGGGTGTAGCCGTCGAACCGCAGGCTAACGACGCTGGAATTGAGTTGCTCGATCCGACCCACTCCTGCCGGTTGACGCTCGACGGCGCGGTGCTCGGCTACGTCGGCGGGTTGCACGACGACGCGTTGAAGCTCTTCGAGTTGCGCTCGGCGGCGACGGTCGCGGAAGTGAAGTTGTCGCTACTGGTGGCTGCGGCGCGGTTGATCCCGTGCTATGTCGCTCAGCCGCCCTATCCGGCGGTGACCCGTGATTTGAACTTGGTGGTCGACGAACCGGTCCGCTGGGCCGACGTGGCCGCGACGGTCTGCGCGGGCTGCGGCGAGTTGTTCGAGGACCTCCAATATCGCGATACCTATCGCGACGCCGATCGGCTGGGCGCCAACAAGAAAAGCCTGCTCTTGACCATCACCTTGCGCTCGAAGACGGGCACCATGACCAACCAGCAAGCTGACGAAATTCGCGAGTGCATCGTCACCGCGTGTCGTGAGAAGTACGGCGCGGAATTGCGGTAACGGGTCGTTGTCACATCCCCTGCAAACTCACACCCTTCGCAACTCAACGTTCACCTCCTCGCCGACTTCGGCCACCGCGTAGTATCCGGCACGCGCCGCGCCGCAGTTGACCACCGTGGTCGGACCGCGCCGTTCAATGCCGCGGGCCTCGTGGATGTGCCCACAAATCACCAGCGACGGTTGCGTCGCGGCGATGAAATCGCGCAAGGCCGTGCTGCCGACGTGTCGCAACAGGGCCGTGCGGTCGAGCTTGCCGTTGCGCGGCGGGGCGTGCGAAAGCACGACGTGTGGTCGTGCACCGCCGAGCTGCACATAGCCGGCCCGGAGTGCTTCGGCCAGTTCCTCTTCGGTGCACTGGTACATGCGCCTCCTCCATGGCGGCATGGCCGCGAGACCCTGTAAAGCGACGCCTTCACAGACGACGCCGCACCCGGCAAGCGAAATGCCCATCTCGATAAGCCGCCGGTCAATCTCGGCCGAGTCGCAGTTGCCGGCCACGGCCAGGACCTCCGTACCGGTATCTTGGGCGCGACGTAGGAACGACTCGGCCTGCCGCGGCGAACCAAAATGGGTGATGTCGCCGCCGAAGAGGATCATATCGACCGCATCGGCCCCGGCAGCGAGAATCCGCTGAAGCGAAGTGGAATTACCGTGCAGGTCGGTGATGCCGAGCAGTCTCATCGGCCTCGCAGGGGAAGGAGTAATAGCCGAATGATGAAGGATGCACGGTGAATGGTCCAGTGGGACCCCGGCGGTGCTACCGGTAAGCACGAGAAGGGGCCGGGGACCGCGGTGAGGGGGGAGCAGCGATGGGTGTAGCCGACCCGCCAGGCCGTTGAGCATTCATCCTTCATCGTTCAGCATTCACCATCCTCCTTTCCGCCCCCCTTGGCCATCGCCGGACGGTCTGTAAGAATATATGTTTCGCCGTGCTGCCAGGCATCGACGCGGTGGTAGTGTGTTTGACG
>JAUWWA010000375.1 GCA_030617125.1 Pirellulales bacterium
CGGTTGGGCTAGCGCATATTGTCCGGTATGCAACTCCACGGCGTCGGCGCCCAGTTCGGCGGCGGCCTCGACCTGGCGGCTCTCGGGATCGAGGAACAGGCTGACCGAGACGCCTGCCTGCTGGAGCCGCCGGATGACTTCGCCGACACGATCGCGCTGGCCGGTCACGTCGAGCCCTCCCTCGGTCGTGATTTCCTCCCTCTTCTCGGGAACCAGCGTGGCTTGGTCGGGCTTGACGTCGCAGGCGATGGCCAGGATTTCCTCCTCGCAGGCCATTTCGAGGTTCAGCTTCACGGAGACCGTCTCGCGAAGGATTCTCAGATCGCGGTCGAGGATGTGGCGCCGATCCTCTCGCAGGTGCAAGGTAATGCCGTCGGCCCCGCCCAGTTCGGCCAAGGCCGCCGCCCAGACCGGATCGGGCTCGTAGGTCCGCCGTGCCTGCCGCACGGTCGCCACGTGATCGATGTTTACGCCAAGTTCGGGCATGGCGCCTACCGGATATCCTCTTTGGTCAATGCCTTCTCGACCATGTCGGCGCGAGAGCCGATGTGCTCGATCTTCTTCGCCAGTGTGCGGGGCGTAACCACGGCGGCGATCATCGTGTCGACCATTACGAAGTGCGGCTTGCCGTCGAGGTCGCGGATGGCGAACGCCCCGGCGGGAATCGTGATGTTTTTCCGCAGCACCGCCTCGTAGTATTTCGGCACGGCCGGGCCGCACTCGCTGTAGATGACCACCAGCGGGTCGCCCGCGGTGTCCTCGCGGCCGAAATAAACGTGGACCTTCTGCGACCGCCCACTCGACAGCGATAGCTTGAACCGGAACGACTTGCCGGAACCGGTCGGCTCGACGCCGAGCAGTTCGCCGGTCTGGCGGATGCACTCGACCGCATCGATTTCGGCGGGCGGTTCGCCGGCGTCGGACTTGGCGAGCCACGCGCGCCATTGCTTCGCGTCGATGCCGTAGTCCTGGCCGGTGATTACGCTGAGCGTCTCGCTGACGTCGAGCACGAGCACGCCGCGCTCGAGCAGCCCGACCAGGGGCTCGACCGCCTCGGTCGCCCGCAACTCCTCGAGCGACTCCACGGCGGCCCAGACGACCGACTCGTTTGTGGTGTGGAGGCACTCCAGCAGCGGTCCGACGGCCCCGGCGGCGACGAGTTTCTGTCGGGCGGCCCGCCGGGTCCGCGGCTCGTAGAGTTCTTGGACAAGCTGCTGCATTTCGGCCGAATTCTCGGAATCGCTCATGATCATCTCTTTGGCAAGTTGTAGGGTGGCTGGGGCAAAGCGAAGCGGTGCCCCAACAACGACGGCCCGGGGCTGCGCTGCGCGCAGCCACCAGCCACCCGATCCTCGTTTTCAGACAGAGCCTACGCCAATTATACCAATGGTTTCGTTCACCACAAGCGGCATGAGCGCCGCAAAACCTCCCTTTTCCATGGAAGAGGTTCAGACGCTCATCCGGGCGATCAAGGTTCAGAGCCAGGTGTTGCGTCTTTAGGTGGGCCAGCCGCCGGCCGGTGCTTGAGGCATCTTTCGACCATGGCCATGTCGTCTTCGTATTCTCGGGCGGCCAGGGAAACGAACTCGGCACACCGGCCGGCGTCGCGGCAATGCACCCGTCGGCCGGAGGCCGCCTCGAATCGAAGCACCGATGAAGCGTCGTTGAGGACGACAAGGTCGATCTGGTCGAAATGCAGGGCCGTCTGTAAGTCCGCACGGAGCGAAGCCAACTCGTCAAGGTCGGGTTTTGTCTCAAATAGCACGCCGATATCCAAGTCAGCCCCGTCGCGTGCTTCACCGCTTTGGGCCGAACCGAACACCCATGCGGCGACGATGTTCGTCCGGGCCGCAAGTATTTCAGCGGCGTCTTGAACCGAGATTGTTCGCATGGTGCAGCACCTCGTCACGAAAATGCCGGAAATCTTCGAGGCGGTTACTCACGATGTCGGCAAGAATGTCGACGTCGATGGCTTCGTAGCGGTGAACAACGAAATTGCGAAACTGGACCATCTTGCGGTACGTTTTGTCGTTCGGCAACACCGCAAGTTGAACACACCGCTCGACCGCCTCGGAGGCGCTTGCCGCCGGCGTCTGCCCGGCCAGCGAGATGATCCTTTGGCAGACGTCAATGACGATCTCAACGAGGATTTGGAGGTCGCGTTCTACTGCCCTTCTGGTCCGCCAATCTTCATTAAGTCTCTCGGGCGTGACTATTCCCAGCGAACCCAGTTCGTTCAGCGTTTCATCGAGCGCCTGAAGCTTCTGGAGGATGACGCCGTTGATCATGGCGATCGTCTCCGCGGGTGCGCCGAGTTCAGCAATTTCAACTCACGAGCGACAGTGACAGACAAGACAATCTAGCTCACCGGGACGTGCCATGCAAGCTCACAAAGCCGCTTTGCGGTGATCGCTGCTGTAGGAGTCGTCGAAGATCGTCGACACCGGGATCTCGTTCTTCAGCCGCTTTACGTACACCTGGAATGCGTCGTGAGTGCGCTGCTTGTGGATCTTCTTGCGGATCTCGACCTGGGCCTCCACAAATGGCGTCGCTCCGGCTTCCTCCCGCTCGGTGACGCGGATGATGTGGAAACCGTCTGGGCCTTCGATGATCGGGCTGAGCTGTCCGAGCGGCAGTCCGAACAACGCCCGGTCGAGTTGCTCGCAAACAAGGCAGCCCTGGGTCGTCCAGTCGCGCCGGCCGCCGTCCTCGGCCGTGGGGCCGTCGGAGTGCTCCCGCGCGACTTCCGCCAGCGGTCTGCCGCCAAGGACCTGGTTGCCCAACTGGGCGGCCGCCGCACGGGCATCCGCCTTGGTCGGATGCTTGGAGAATCGGACCATCAACTGCCCCCAGCGAGCCCGGGCCGGCTTCTCGAAGTCCGCGCGGTGCTCGTGGTAGTAGGCCATTATTTGATCGAAGGTGATTTCCTCGCCGAGCTTGACTTGCTGGCGGATCCACTGTTGGGCGAGGGTTTGCTGCATGAACGCCCGACGCTGCCGTTCGAGCGATGTGCCTGCCTCGCGGAGCTTCTGCTCGAGTTCGCGCCGCGACGCGACCTTGAGGCGCTCCATAAGCCTCTTGATTTCGACCTTCTCGAACTGCTTGCCTAGGCTTTCGTTGATGTGCGGGAAGTTTTCCTTAGGGATGGTCCGC
>JAUWWA010000003.1 GCA_030617125.1 Pirellulales bacterium
CTTGAGACAAACGAGCCGGCCGCCATCAAGCTGCTCACCGCCGCGCCGGCCCAGCAGGAGGGCCTCCGTGAACGGTTCGACGCCGAAGTCAAAACGCTCCTGAAGCTTCGGCATCCCAACATCGTCCGGCTGTTTGGATTCGGCGAGCAGGATGGACAGGTTTTCTATGCCATGGAACTGGTCGACGGCAACAGCCTGGAGCAGGAGTTGGCCAGTGGCCGACGATTCGACTGGCGCGAAGTCACGCGGATCGCCGTCGAAACGTGCCGGGCGCTGCGGCATGCCCACGACCGCGGCGTGATCCATCGCGATATCAAGCCGGCGAATTTGTTGCTCTCGGCCGATGGCTCCTTGAAGCTCTCCGACTTTGGTATCGCCCGACTCTTCGGAAACACTCGGCTGACCAGCGCCGGCGCCGTGGTGGGGACGGCCGAATACATGGCCCCGGAACAGGCGAGCGGCGGACCGGTTGATTCCCGCACCGATCTGTATAGCCTGGCGGGGGTGATGTACGTGCTGTTGGCGCGCCGGCCGCTATTCTCTGCAAAATCGCTCCCGGAAGTCCTTTACAAGCAGCAGTACGAGCAGCCGGAGCCCCTCGGCCGGTATGCGGCGGACTGTCCGGCCATGCTGGAGCAGATCATCATGCAACTGCTCGAAAAGAACCCGGACCGTCGGATCCCCAACCCGAACGTGTTGGCGCGGCAGTTGGAAGCGATGGAGCGGAGGTTGTCGCTCGAGAAAGTCGAGTCGGAATTGCCGCCCACACATCCGGCCCAAAGCGAATCGCCGTCGGCGCCACCGGACGATCTGCCCGAAACCAAGGTCACCCAAGTCTTCCACAGTGGGGGCAAAACCGAGCCGCGCGAGACGGCGAAACCCGCCGGCCGCTTTACGCCGGTGGCCGAGGAGGAACTCGATCGCGCCGAGCACGAAGAGCCCGATCACCCGCTGATCTCGGTGCAAACCTGGATGCTCGCCGTCGGCTTGCTCGCCGTTGGGTTGACCGCGTGGTACTTCCTCCAGCCGCCGTCGGCCGACACGCTGCATAAGAAGATCACGGCCCGAACCGCCGCCGGCGGGATCGATGCGCTGCGCGCGGCTGAAGCCGACATTGATGCATTCCTCGTGCGATTTTCCGGCGACCCGCGCTGCAGACAGTTGCGCGAGTACCAGAAGGAAATCGAATTGGACGATCTCGAGCGGCGTTTCGAGTTGCAGGCCATGGGCATGGCCCGCACCGAGGCCCGGACATCGGTCGAGCGACTGTACCTCGAAGCGATCAACTACGCGCAACTCGATCCACAGCGTGCCGCGGCCAAGCTCCGCGCCTTGCTCGATCTGTACGGTGATCGGCCCGACGTGGCCGGGACAACCCCACAGTGCCTCGAACTTGCCCGGCGTCGGTTGGCAAAACTCCGCGAGCAACTCGATCTGGGCGCACCGCAGCACCTCGCCCTGGTGCGGGCTCGGCTCGATCGAGCCGAAGAGCTTCACCGGACGGACCCGGAAAGTGCCCGGAAGATGTATCAGGCAGTCATCGAGCTTTACCACGACAAGCCCTGGGCCGCCAACGCCGTCGAGCGGGCCCGCAACGCACTCAACCAGGAATAAGACGTCGATGCACCCGGAAGAACAACCACCGAAACCCGGCTTCCCCGCCACGCGGCTGAGGCGCCTGCGCTACAACCCGGCCGTGCGCGAACTGGTCCGCGAAACACGGCTTTCGCCGACGAACCTGATCCTGCCGCTGTTCGTCCGTCCGGGCGAAGGTGTCCGCAAGGAAATCCCCGCCATGCCGGGCAACTACCAGCTCTCGCTGGATCGCCTGCCCGACGAGATCGCCCAAGCGGCCAAACTGGGGCTCGGCGGCGTGATCCTCTTTGGCATCCCGGCCGAGAAGGATGAGGTCGGCAGCGACGCCGTCAGCAACTTGGGAATCATCCCGCAGGCCATTCGCGCCGCAAAACAAGCCGCCGGTGATTTGCTGCTGATCACCGACGTGTGCTGCTGCGAGTACACCGACCACGGCCATTGCGGGCCGATCAGCCACGCGACCGGACGGCCGGACGTCGACAATGACGCCACACTGAAGCTGCTGGCCGAGCAGGCGGCCCTTCACGTCCGGGCCGGCGCCGACATGGTCGCCCCCAGCGGCATGATGGACGGCATGGTCGGCGCGATCCGGCGTGGGCTCGATACGGCCGGTTTCTCGCACGTGCCGATCATGAGCTACGCGGCCAAATACGCCAGCGCGTTCTACGGTCCGTTTCGGGAGGCGGCCGAAAGCACGCCGCAACAGGGCGATCGGCGCGGCTACCAGATGGACCCGGCCGTCGCCGCGGGACAGGCCATCCGCGAGATCGAACTTGACTTGGCCGAAGGGGCCGATATCGTCATGGTCAAGCCTGCCCTGGCTTACCTCGACATTATCCGCGACGCCAAACAGCGCTTTCCCGGCGTGCCGTTGGCGGCGTACAACGTCTCGGGCGAGTTCAGTATGGTCAAGGCGGCCGCCGCACGCGGCTGGCTCGACGAAAAAGCTGTCGTGCTGGAAAGCCTCACCGCCATCCGCCGCGCCGGCGCGGGCATTATTCTCACGTACTGGGCGAAGGACGTGGCACGGTGGTTGGATTGACTGCCTCCGGGCAGAGTGATTCACAAAGCCGCGACCGGTGGTCGCGCCGAATAACAATGCAACCGTTGGCCGCGGCTTTATGGCCGGGCGCAGACCAGCAGCGGCTTCTCGTGCAAGTAGCCGGCGACGCGTCGCTTGGCGTCGATGTCCTGATAGACTCGCTGCACCTGTTGGGTCGTCAGCCCAACGGCCTCGGCGACCTCTTCGCAAGGGACGTCGCGGTTCTTGGCGAACAGGCAGGCGTCCATCTGGTCATAGGGCAGCGAGAAGAAAAACTCCTCTTGCGTTTGCGCCAGAGAGTAGGTGTCGGTGGTGGGAGGACGGGTGCGAATGATCTCCGGCACATCCAGGTGCTCGGCCAGATCGTACACCTGGGTTTTGTAGAGGTGGGCGATGGGTTTTACGTCCGCCGATCCGTCGCCGTTTTTGACGAAGAAGCCCAAGTCGTACTCGAGCAGGTTCGGCGTTCCCGCCACGGCGTAGCGTAAGCGATCGGCATAATAGTATTCCATCATCTTGCGGACGCGCTGCTTGAAATTCGTGGCGGCCACGAGTTCCTGGTAGGCATCCAGCGGCAGGCGTTTGCGATGGATTTCGCCGGATGGGGATTGGATTACGATCGAGAAGAGCCGATAACCGGCGCCCTGGAACAAGTCGGGAAGCACGATCTTCGACCGGTATCCCAGTCCGTATTCAGCAAAGACGCTGCGAATGGCCGCATCGCGGCGGCGGTAGCAACCGACCGCTTCGAGCGCGGGTGCAACGTCCTCCAGAGCGGTTTCAATCCCCAAATGCTCGGCGAGAAGTTGCCCCAGCGCGAGGCTGTCGTCGGAGCAATCGTGTTCCGGCATGAACAGCCCGAAGACCCGTTCGGCGCCCAACGCTCGCACGCACAGTGCGGCCGTCACGCCGCTGTCGATCCCACCCGAGATACCCAATACCACGCCTTTGCGGCGCAATCGTTTCAGGACAAAGCGGCGAATCGTTTCGACGATCCGCTGTGTCTCGGCGGCCGGGTCGATCTTCAGATCGGCGAGCGAGAACAATGCGGGCGATGCGGCCGAAATCATGTCGTGACTCCGAGGAGATCTTGTTTGAGTGTTCTCTTGTCGATCTTTCCGTTGCTTGTTTTGGGAAGGGCCGCGCGGAAATCGACCGCGTGTGGGACCATGAAGTCTTCGAGGTGAGTCGCACAGTGCCGCAGCACGTCCTTCTCGGTCAGTTGCTCGTGCTGGCACACGGACACGACCGCGCGGATCGCCTGGCCGAGCACGTCGTCGGGGACACCGAGGACGGCGGCTTCGGCGATGCCGGGATGATCGCACAGAACGTTCTCGACTTCCTTGGGGCTGACCTTTTCGCCCCGGCTCTTGATGATGTCGTCTTTCCGACCGAGGAAGTACAGATACCCCTCCTCGTCGGTGCGGAACACGTCGCCGGTATGGAGCACGTGCTCTCCCGGCATGGGCCCGGGCTTGAGCATCTTGGCGGTCTCTTCCGACAATTCCCAATAGCCTTTCATAACGTTGGAGCCTCGGACCACCAGTTCGCCCACTTCACCCGGCCCGAGCTTGCGCCCTTCGTCGTCGACGACGTAGGCCTCGGTGTTCGGCATGGCCTTGCCGACCGAGCCGGGACGAACGTCGATCTGCTCCGGCGGCAGGTACGAGACGCGCTTACACTCGGTCAGCCCATACATCGAATAGATCGCCGCGTGTGGCAACAATTCACGGAGCCGGCGAATGTGGTCGGTGGGCAATGCCGCGCCGGTGTTCGTGACATAGCGCAGCCGGGAGAGATCGTAGGCGGTCAAGTCCATCTGCAGCAGAAACGCCAACATCGTCGGCACGAGCGGGAGCCCGGTGACTCGCTCCTCGACCAGGCGCTTCATCACGACATGTGGATAAGCGAACGAGCGTTCCAGGACTACGGTGGCGCCCACCTTCACGCTCATCAGCACCTGGTACAAGCCATAGTCGAACGCCAACGGCAAAACGCTGAGGATGATGTCGTCCGCCGTGTTTTCCAAATAGGTGGTGATCGACGCGGCCGCGGAGACCATGTTCCTATGCGTCAGCATCACGCCCTTGGGGTTGCCCGTCGAGCCGGACGTGTAGACGAGCGCCGCGAGATCAACGTCGATGGCTTGCTTTGCGGGCGGGGCAGTGTGCCGCGAGTGATCGGCGATGAGGCGATCGAATGCCACGCAGGCCGTTTCCGCATTGCCGGCGGTCGCTTCGGCGCCGCCGGTGATGACGACCGTCCTTAGGTGCGGCGTCCGGTCGTGGAGTCCTTCGTGTTGGGCCAATCTGCGCGCCGTCGCGATGAGCGCCCGTGCCCGGCAGTTGTTGAGGATGTAGGCCAGCTTGTTCGTCTTTGTCGTCGGATTGATGATCAGGAAGACGGCGCCGGCTTTGAGGACTGCAAACAGGGCGACAACCGCTTCCGCGGAGTTGTCCATGTGGATCGCCACGCGGTCTCCGCGCTCGACTCCTTGCGCGATCAGACCATGCGCCAATCGATTGGCGGACAACTCGAGTTCCGCGTAGGTGATCCGTTGTTGGCCGCAGATCAGCGCCGTCTTCTCGGGCCGACGTTGGGCGCTTTCTTCCAAAAAGGACTCTAGTTGCATTTCCCGGCTCCTACGACGTGACGACGGCAAGACCATGTTTTGACGTGATAAATCGCTGTAGATTGCTGATGGAATCGAGGTTCTCGGGCACCAGTTCGGCGTCTTCGATCGCGATGTCGTACGTGCTCTCCAAGTGCGTAATCAGTTCGAGCACGCCGGTCGAGTCGACGATTCCCCGCTCCAGGAGCGAATCGTCGTCGGAAAACGGATCGTCCGCACCGAAAAGGAAGTTCTCCTTGATGAATTCTCGCAACGAGGCGGCAATGCTGTTCATGGATGGTTTATCCTTCACGGTTTTCGACACTCCGGATTCAATGGATTCGATGGGTTTCCATCGGATAGCTGCACGTCACGTGCCAATCGAGCTGGGGACCCCTAAATCGCAGCTTCATAAGGGGTTGCGGATTGTGGGCCGCCTTCCGCCTCGGCGGCTGTCGCCAATGGCGCACCGGCGCGTTGCCTTTTGTCAACAAATTGATCGATCAGCAATTGGGTCGAAAGGATCCCCACCAGGGCCATGTTGTCCTTGATCCCGATCACCTTTCCCCGCCGGGCCTTCTTCACCAGGTTGTCCACGGCCTCGGGATGGAACACCCCGTCATCGCGAATTCGGTTCGCAGAGAGCAACTCGGCGACGTAGTCCCCTCGGACCGATTGCGAGTGGTAATCAAAAAAACTTTCCGCGTCCGGGGCTCGATAGGGTTGTTTCGTGCGTCGGAGCACCTCCGGTGGGACGAGCTTTCTGGCGGCGCGTTTCAAGATGTATTTTTCGTTGAGGGCCTTCATTTTCAGCCGCGGCGGAATCCGCGCCGCCAACTCCGCGACACGGTGGTCGAGGAACGGGAAACGGCCTTCCACGCCGTGCGCCAGCGTCATGCGATCACCCTGGGAGGATAGGATATAGCCAGGCATGAGGATTGCCGTTTCCAAAAACTGCGCCTGACACAGCGGCGACCAATCGCAATAGCCCTCAGGCAACATTGCCAGAACGTCGGCGTAGGCGTCGTGGCCTTCGAGTTCCGCGCGGACCTCGCGCGAGAAGAACCGCTTCAGCCGCGACGTTAATTCCCAACGGGGAAGATGCGAGAAGAAGGGGTTGCTCAAATCTTCGGTCCGAACCCGGAAGAAGGCCTTGCGGTAGGCGAGCGATTGGGCCTGGATGTTCGGCATGTAGGGATACAGCTTCTGCAGCAGAAGCGCCCGAAACGCCGAATCCGGTTGCGCCGCGCAGAACCGGCGCACCTTGGCCTCCTTGAAGATGTCGTACCCGCCGAGCATCTCGTCCGCACCCTCGCCCGTCAGCACCACCTTGAACCCCTCATCATGGACCAGCTTCGACAGGATGAACAGCGGCGCGGGCGCGGTGCGCAGCACTGGTTTCTCCGTATGGCGGATCACCTCGGGAAATATCCGGGCGATGGTGTCGCCGACACAGCGAACGGCCTGGTGGTCCGTCTCCAAAAACCGCACGACCTGGTTCTGATACTCGCTTTCATCGAACTCCGCATTGCCGAACGTGACCGAGAACGTTCGCAGGTGATTGTTGGTGCACCGCTTGACCAGGGCGGTCGTCACCGAGGAGTCCAGGCCGCCGCTGAGGTACGCGCCCACGGGTACGTCGGACCGCAGCCGCAGCCGCGTGGCGTCGGCCAGGAGTTCGAGCAACTGCTGAGCCCAATCATCAACCGATCTTTTCTCCGTGTCGGGTGCATATTCGAGTTTCCAGTAAGGCCGCGTCTGGATTTGATTTCCCTCGACACTCATGTTGTGGCCGGGCGGAAGTTCGCGGATTCCCCGAAACACCGTTCTCGGAGGAAGCGTCGACCAAAACGTGAAAAGCTGGTTCAGCCCTTGCGGATCGATCGCACGGAGAACATCCGCATGGGTAAACAAGGACTTGATCTCGGAGGCGAACAGAAACTTGCTGCCCGTGTGCGTATAGAACAACGGACGAATGCCGAACCGGTCACGGCTGAGAAACAGCCTGCGTCGCCGTTTGTCCCAGATGGCGAAGGCCCACTGGCCGTTGAAGTGATCGACGCATTGCTCGCCGTACTCCTCGTAAGCATGCAGGATCACTTCGGTATCGGAGCGTGTCTGAAACCAGTGGCCTCGCCCCTGGAGCGTCTCGCGCAGCTCGACGTAGTTGAAGATCTCGCCGTTGAACGTCAAGGCAAGCGAGCGGTCGCGATTGTGCATCGGCTGCCGGCCGAGATCGAGATCGATGATGCTCAGCCGGGCGTGGCCGAGTCCCACCGGACCGTCGACGGCGACGCCGCTGGCGTCGGGCCCCCGATGCCGCAGTTGCGCGACCATTTCCCGCAAAGCCCGCCGGCAGGCTTCCTCGCCATCGAAGCGATAAACACCGGCAATTCCACACACGTCGTCCGTTCCTTTTGTCGTTTAGCGGCCGGCGGTACGTCGGCCCGGTCCGATTTGGCGCGGGCCGACACGTAGCGTACAGTTGCAAGGCGTTCGGATACCGGGGTCTCCCCTGCCTTGGCGGGAGGGCTACCCGTCACTGTAAGCATAGGTCGCGTTCAGAGCACGTCAAAACCATCGGACTCTCATGGCACGCAGCACGGCGCCGAGTTCCGCGGGCACGTCGCACCGCCTCGTTCGTCTGATCCGGCTTGCCCGGTCGCATGGCGTGAGGCGTGCGCTCTATCGGGTGGCAAGCCGTTTGGCCAACGAGCGATGGTGGAAGCGGTGGTTTCGGTTCGTCGTCGTCGAAGTGTACTCCGCACCGGTTTCCGAGTTGAAACACAGCCGGAGCGTCCCGCGGCTGTTCACGGTGAAAAGAGCGAAGCAGGAAGACTTGCGTGCCCTGGAGGCCTACTTCGGCGACGCTCGGCGGGTCGGCAACCGCTGTCGTCGCGGCGATGTTTGCGCGATGACGCTCTCCAACGGCGAGGTGGGCGCCGCCGTCTGGTTCGCCACGGGACCGAACGATTACCGCGAGGATTGGGAAGCACTTCGCTGCGTCGTTCGGTTTCCGGCCGGCGTTGCCTGGACGTTCGACGGCAAGGGCACGAAGCTGGGGGCATGGGGAGCCCTGATGATGCGACTGCCCAAATACCTCGGGGAACTCGCCGCCAAGGAAGTCTACACGTTGATCGACTATGACAATCGCGAATCGATCGACGGCCACCTATCGTTAGGATACCGGCGCGCCGGCGTGCTCGTTCATCTTAGATTCCCGGGGATCATGCTGACGATGTGCAAGGCCGACCGAGGGAAGTGGCGTCGTCTGCCCGGACGCATTGGAAGCCTGGAGTTTCACGGCGAGGTCGGGCCGTAGTCAAACGTGTAAGACGCCTGCATGCCGCAGCGCGACAGTTCCACGCGGGTGTCTTTGCCGCAGGCGAAGAAGGTCCCCTGACACGCCTCGGGAACGACCACGAGGATGCCAAACAGCCGGCACACGCACCCCATGTGGGCGCATCAAGAGGTTCTGGAATTACACTCAGTATTCCCGCTGCTTGTTGATGCCCGGCAGCGGGACGGGATACTTGCCGTCGGGGCCGGCCGGCAGGGGCGCTGGAGAACCCATCGAAAGCTTGTCCACCTCGGGAGCGAACTCGTGCTCGCAGTTGAGCATTCGGTCGAAGGTGATGATCTGGCCGGTGTGGGCAGCCATGCGGCCCATGGAGGTGACGAGGCTGGCTTCGGCGCCGCGCTTCGCCTCGTTGTAGGGCTTGTCTTGGCGGACGGCATCGATCAGGTCATCCCACTCGAGCTGATATGGACTCTGCTCGGGTTGTGGGAATGCCCAGACGAGTTCGTCTATTGTGAAGTGATGTCCCTTGAAGATACGGACCTTGCCCGGCGCGTGCGACGAGGTGGAAATGATAGCTGCGCCTTTCGAGCCGTGGGCATAGCTGGCGAACTCGTTGTGGCAGCCGGACATGGCCCGACCGTCGTAGAAGAGCTTCGTTCCGTCGGGATAAGTGTATTCGACCGCATAGGTGTCGAGATTCTGGTCGACGTAGTTGTCGCGGTAGTGGCGGCTGCCCAGCGCTTGAGCTTTGACCGGCCAGGCATCTTTCATCCAGGAGCATTCGTCGATCTGGTGAATATAAAAGTCGCTGAACATGCCGCCGCTGCCCCACAAGAAACCGTGGAACTGCTGGACCTGGTAGAGAAGCTCACTCATGTTATCCGGCTTGGGTCCCTTACAGCACGCCCGGCCACACATTCGGTAGGCTCTCATCGCGATGATCTCTCCGATCTCACCCGCTCGAATTCGGTCGTAGAGTTCTCGCCGGCCCCTGCAATGACGGATCATCAGCCCCACGCCTACCTTGAGGTTCTTTTTTACGGACTCCTCGGCAAGCTCCAGCATCTTGCGAGTAGTAGGGCCGTCCACCGTGACCGGTTTTTCCATGAAAACATTGAGGCCCTTTTCGATGGCGTAGCCGAAGTGAACCCAACGGAACGCCGGAGGCGTAGCAAAGATCGCCACGTCGCCCGGCTTCAGGCAATCCATCGCTTTCTGGTAGGCGTCGAAGCCGATGAACTTGCGGTCCTCGGGCACGTCGACCTGGCCGGCGAATCCTTTCGCCAGATTCTTGTGACTGCTCTTCAACCGGTGCTCGAAGACGTCGCCCATCGCGACCAGCTTGATTGGACCGTTCTTGACCGACAGCGCGTTGGCCGCCGCACCGGTGCCCCGGCCGCCGCAACCGATCAAAGCCAATTGGATCGTGTTGTTCTCCGCGGCGTAGACGCGCGGGACGACCGCTCCTGCCACGGCCGAGGCCACGGTGATCCGGCCTGTGTTCTTCAAAAAATCGCGACGCGACGTGGTTCTTTTCATGGTTTCGCTCATGGCGGGTCTCGCCTCCGGTAATCGTTCAGGGGTTTTTCAGGGCTCTCGGGACCTTCCCGAGAAGGATTACCCTGCACTCATTTTTATGATTCTAAACAGGTTCATCAGGTTTGTCAAGGTTCTGGCTGCTCCTGGTGCAAGATCGCTAACGCGCCACCAAATCCTTGCCGCCGGGCATTGACCGAAGGTATGGGCAGATTCGATCCAGCGTTTTCGGCCCGATGCCCCGGACCCGCTGCAGGTCCTCGTGATCGACGAACGGGCCGTCGGTTTCGCGCGAGTCGACGATCCGATGGGCAAGCGTCTCGCCGATGCCGGGCAGTTGGACCAGCTCGGGCCAGTCGGCCCGGTTGATGTCGACCTGGAACAGGGCGGTTCGCGGCTGGGCCCGTTCAATCTCGACGAGCCGCCCCTGCAAGCCGCCCTGTGAAACCCACCAGCCAACGGTAGCCGCCAATCCCGCCAGCACCAGCATCGCCACGGCTGTCTGGTCGGCCCGGCGGAGCAGCCAATTCGCACGTCGAGGATGATCGGGCGCTTTGCACATCATTCCAAGAACCATTATGATTGATTGTCCATCGAAGCACCAGATCCGTTCAACTCTCAGGCAAACCAGCCGATCAAGGTCTTCCATGAGTACACAGTCCCACAGCAAGGAGTTTCAGCAGATCGCCTGGGACGAACAACTCCGGAGCGAGTGGGCGCGGCTGCTGCGTCTGGCAATCCAGGAGGACCTGGCCGACACCGGCGATTGGACCACCCGCGCGTTGGTAAGCGAGGACGCCGAGGGCGCGGCACGGGTAGTCGCCAGGCAGCCGGGGGTCGTTGCCGGATTGCCCGGCGTCGAATGCACGCTGCACGAGATCGAACCGCGCCTGGCGTGGTCGGCGGAGGTGAAGGACGGCCGTGCGGTCGCGCCGGGTGACTGCCTTGGACGGATTCACGGCCCGGCGCGTGGAATCCTGACGGCCGAACGGATCGTACTGAACCTGTTGGGACGGCTCTCGGGCATCGCCACGTTGACGTGGCAGTACGTCGAGGCGGTCCGTGGCGCCGAGGCGCGTATCTACGACACCCGAAAGACTACTCCCGGCTGGCGGCGGCTCGAGAAATACGCGGTCCGTTGCGGCGGCGGGTGCACCCATCGCACCGGACTGTTCGACGCCGTGCTCATCAAGGACAACCACTTGGCCCTGGGCGCCGAGGCCGTCGGCACGGCGCGATATACGCCGGCTGAGGCCGTCAAGCTCGCTCGGCGATTCACGCGCGAGCATGGCGCGGGAGACATGATCATCGAAATCGAGGTCGATACGCTCGACCAGTTAGACGAAGTATTGTCGGTGGGGCCGGACCTCGTGCTATTGGACAACATGGACCCGCTCACGCTCCGCAATGCGGTCGCGCGGCGCGACGCCGTCGATCCAGCGATCGAGTTGGAGGCGTCGGGGGCTGTGGATCTAGCGGCGGTCGGGCCAATCGCTCAAAGCGGCGTCGACCGGATCAGCGTCGGCGCGCTGACCCACTGCGCCGCTCGTGTGGACCTTGCCCTGGACTGGGGGAGCTGACGCACCGGCCTCGTATTCGCCGCGGGTCAAATAGCCACGTTGCGAAAAGTTAACATGCCGTGCCCCTCACGTTGATCGCGCGTCGCGCAACGTCACCCGACGGGGCAAATCCTCAACACGGCACACTGTGTGGAACACGCATGTTCGCCGTGATTGTTGCACTCCGACCACAAGATCTCAACATGGGGTTGCCGCCGGCGCAAAAACGTTTGACTCGCCGCCCGACCGTATTATAGTTTTCATGTACCCGCGCCTTGGGGAGGGGCGCTGGTCGCCGGCGCGGCGGGGAAAGCTGGGAGCTAGAGGGGACCCCGCCGTGCCTTTTTGTTTATCCAAGGATCGAGCAAAAGGGTGCCGGTTGCAGAAGTAGGCTCTCCGCTACTGACCATTGCCGCCCAATACGCGCATCGAATCGATCATGAGCAACATCATGGGCGTGCGACCGTCGGCCATGGATATACCGGCGCGTGCCAGAGACGCCGGCGCATACCCTCAGCGCCTCAAGTGAATTGGGGAACGATCAGCCCGGGCTCCGGCTAGAGGCCCAACAGCATGCGATTACGGCGGGCGCGTCGTTCCGCCCGAAGTCGGGCACGACGCTTGATTTCACTGGGCTTCTCGTAGTACTCGCGGCGACGCGTTTCCTTTTTGATACCGCTCCGCTCTACCAGCTTGCGGAAGCGACGCACCGCCTCTTGAATGGACTCGCGCTCGCGCAACGTCAACTTAACCACACAATCCTCCTTTGCTACGGGTTTAAGGGCAACGTTCCAGGTGGCGGCAAACCTCGCCTTTGGGCAAGATCGCACCGAACCTTTTAGAGTACACTACTGGCCATGGCCTGTCTACTGTATATCGACCACGTTAGCTCATTTTTTCGGCCAACCGCTGGTTTTTTGCGGCGGCCGGCACCAATAGCGCCCCCCTGGGGGGGTTCGGCACGTAGACGGGCTGTCTCGTGGATTACGTCGATTCGCCGGCCTACATCTACGCCGACGGCCGGGGGCGGTTCACCCGCTTCGACAAGGCCGCCAGCGACGGCCAGAGGATCGCCTATCATCGGGCGGACGGCACCGTGGAAGTGATCCCCGTCGGCAAGTGCGATTCGTTCGGCGTCTGGCTGGCGGGTCGCATGGCCACGGCGGTTGCACTGGACGAAGGAGGCGAGCAGATAGGCCCGGCCGAAACACGCTTGGCCCGTGGGTTGGTCTACGTAAAGCCGGTGCCCCGCGCGTTCAGCTACCTCCTCAAACCTGCCTCGCCCGCGGAGTCGGCCCTCAAGTGCGACCGCCTGGAAGTCGTGCCCGGCGAGACGGTCACCGTCACGGGCAAGACGGACCATCCGTTTCGGGTGCCTGCGGATGCCATCCCGGGTAAGAGCGCGGCAGCCGACTGTTTTCTGCACGAGATCGGCTGCTACCAGGAAAGCGGCTGGGACAGCGCCTACATCGAGGCCGGTCCCGACTTCGACATCGCCACCGCCCGGCACTACTTCGGCCCGGAGACGCCGTTTCGGTACGTCGCCGCCGGCGGCTGGCACGTCCTGTTGATCGAGGAGCTTGAATGGCTCCACTCGACCGTGTAGACCTTCTGCAAAGACGCCCTACAGCGGGAGGTGCATCGCCGGAAGTTGATCGTGCTGGCCACGAGCAATGACCTCGGGCAGATCAAGACCGCTCCGGCACCGCTTCAAAGTTTGGCCGTTCCTCTCGACCAACGAGTTCGCCATTGCCTGCAACGAGCGGCTAGCGGAAATCTGGCGCATCGAAGCACCCGATGAGCCGTTGCCGGAGGACTACCGCCGGTTCGGCTGGGACGAGGGCACGTTCTCGATGCGGCTGGCGCTCGACCGGCTGGAGGACGCGCTACTGCGAAGCAAGATGGAGGTAGCCGTTTGAGGCCCGAAAACACACCAGGATCGGCGAAGCCGCCAGCAAAGAGAAGAGGGCTGTTGCTAACGGTATCGATACACGAGTGGTGGCTTGCATCACTCGGTTGTAAGTGCTGTCTGAATGGTACAATGCGTCGAAGAGTCGTGCAAATCAAGCTGTATAAATGGCTCATTCCCACGATCATTCTAATTGGGCAGCGCCACTTTGTGTGATGGTGGTGTCGCTAAGTGGTTGTGTCAAATGGACTTAGGGCCGGGGCTTGGCAGGAAGCTGGTAGGATCAAGTGGGATGAAGAAGCAACTGCCAACGACTTACAATAACCAGACACCCCGAAGTGGCGCTGCCGAAGTAGAACTCGCCGAAGAAACGGTCGAGGGCAACCGGCTGTTGCTGGCCGGGCAGCCGCCATCAGACGCGCTGCCTGGCCCCGAGCGACCCGTCGAACAGCCCGTCGGCCGTTACCGCCAGCCAGTCCTTGCCCTCTTCCAGACCGATCAACCGCACCAGTTCGTCGCCTGTATGGGCGTCCCAGATCCTCGCCGTCCCGTCCAGCGAGCCCGTCAGCACGTACTTGCTGTCGGGACTGAACACCGCAGAGACCGCGCGGCTGGTGTGGCCGCGCAATGTGTGCAGGTGGTAGCCCTTCTCGACATTCCAGAGTTTGGCTCCTAGTTCGCCACTTCCGCTAGTGGTGACCAACAGCCTACCGTCTGGGCTGAACGCCACGGAACGCGTAACGCCCCAAAGGTCTAAGGCGCGAATCTTCTTTCCCGTGTCCACGTCCCATAGGGCGTTATCACGATAGCCAGCGGAAAGGAAGCACTGTCGGCCGTCGGGACTGAGGGCAACAGCTTCGATCTCCCTTTGATGTCCCTGGAGGGTCTTCAGCTTGTTGCCGGAAGCGGCATCCCAAACAACGACCGCGGAACCGGAACTGGTGATCAGATAGTTGCCCTTGGGACTGTAGTCCAAGTGGTCAGTCGTCAGTCGTCAGTGGTCGGAATCTTGCTTCAAAGCGTTGCCCCGAGGTCCTCAACCCTGAACCCTGACAACTGACAACTGACCACTGACCACTGACCACTGTTAGCTCTTAGCCAGACAGCGGCCGATTTGCCGGACTGCTTGGCGGAGCCGGTTCTCGTTTTCGACCAGCGCCATTCGGACGAAACCTTCGCCGGCGGGCCCGAAGCCGGCGCCGGGGCTTACGGCCACGTCGCCCTCTTTGAGCAGTTTCATGGCGAAGTCGAAAGAGTTCATTTGTGAGGCCCACGGCTCGGGGATTTTCGCCCAGACAAACATGGTGGCCTTGGGGCGTTCGATGGGGCAGCCGAGCCGCCTGAGCCCATCGCAAAGCACGTTGCGGCGACCTTCGTACGCGGCGGCTTGCGACTCGACCGCCGCGTCGGTGTGGCGCAATGCCATGATCGCGGCGATCTGGATCGGTCGGAACAACCCGTAATCGTAGTAGCCCTTGATGGTCAGCAGCGCGCGGACCATCTCGGCGTTGCCTGCACAGAACCCCACGCGCCAGCCGGCCAGCTTGTAGCCCTTGCTCATCGTTGTGAACTCGACGCCCACGTCGATCGCGCCCGGCGCGGCCAGGAAGCTCGGCGCCCGGTAGCCGTCGAACGTCACGTCGGCGTAGGCCAGGTCGCTTACGACCATGAAGCCATATTGCTTGGCGAGCTTGACCAGCTCGACATAGAACTCCGGTTCGACCACGGTGGTGGACGGGTTGTGCGGGAAGTTGACGATGAGCACTTTCGGCCGCGGCACGAGGTGTTGACACGTGTAGGCGACGTTCGAGAGGAGTTTTTCCGTGTCGAACACTTCCAGCAGGATCGAGTTGGCGGCGGCCAACGCCACGCCGTACAGATGGGCCGGATAGCAGGGCGAGGGGACGATCGCCGTATCGCCCGGCCCCAGAAGCGCGAGGCAAATGTGGCTGAATCCCTCCTTCGAACCCAGGCAGACGGCTAGCTCGCCGTGCGGATCGAGCCGGACCCCGTAGGTCTTCAGGTACTTGGCGGCCACCTCGCGTCGTAGGCTCAAAATGCCCTGCGACTCGACATAGCCGTGGTTTTTCGGGTCGCGGGCGGCCTCGGCCAGCTTGTCGACGACCACGTCCTGGGGCGGGTCGGATGGGTTGCCCATCCCCAGATCGATCACGTCGTCGCCGGAGCGACGCTTCTGGTACATCAACTGGTTGATCTGCGCAAACAAGTACGGCGGCAGCCGGCGCACCCGGTCGGCCACCGCGATCGAGAAACGGCGGTCGTGGCGGAGCGGCTCCGCGGGCGGATGTTCGTCGGTCATGGCGGTTGTGGGCCGAGAGTGGGAATATCGGGCCTGCCCCCAGAATACCGCCGTTGGGCCGCGATGGGAAGCCGTTTCAAAACAGCGGCTCGCCCGTTCTTAGGTGCAGAACGCGAGGAAGACCGCCTTCAGGCCGGCGGCGAGCTGCCGTAGCTCGCCGATGCTCCGGCCAATCGCTTCCGACGCCCGATTCCGGTCTCACCAAGGAATTCACCACGGAGGCACGGAGAACGCAGAGGAAGGAGAGGGCAGAAAGCAGAGCATAGTTGTCAGTCGTCAGGGGTCAGTGCATGTTGGGCAGTTCTCACGTTGCCTTCATGCTGTCGAGTAGGCATAGTATAGTCTCCTTCGTTAGGTATGCTTTGTGTTCCCTGTTGGCTCTTCTCTTTCGATCTGAAGAGTGTCACAATATTCCACCATGAAAGGCGACTTCAACGCCC
>JAUWWA010000427.1 GCA_030617125.1 Pirellulales bacterium
CACCGGGCGAGGCAGCGTTAAGGCTGTTGAATACAGCCGACCGAATTTTACCCCGCCACCGGTCCGACCGGCAAGAGGAGATTTTGGAATTTTTTCCAGGGGGTGCTTTGCGGCCCACTCTGTAGAGTTGTTTTAGCCCCCCGCGCACGTGAGCTTGACACCCCCCGGATGACCATCAGCCTGCTTGCGCTTTCGCGATTCTCCCTGTTTTTGAAATCTCGGGCAGCCGATTTGTGGGATTCTTCGCGCTTCGCCATCGACGCGAAACAAACCGCCGCTGCGCCGGCGAGATCGGCTACCTTCCCAGCAGCTCATCCACCGCCGCGCCCACGTCGGGATTGGCCATCAGCGTCTGGCCGACGAGCATCGCATCGACACCGGCTGCTTCGAGCCGGCTAACGTCTTGGCGGGTGCGGATGCCGCTTTCGCCCACCACCACGCGGTCGTCGGGAATCTCGCGCCGCAAGCGCAGGGTGTGTCCCAGGTCGGTCTCGAAAGTGCGCAGGTCGCGATTGTTGACGCCTACCAGCCGGGCGCCGGTGTCCAGCACACGCGCCAGGTTCGGCGGCTCGAACAACTCGACCAGCGGCGTCATGCCCAACTCGACCACCGCATCGTGCAAGTGCTTCAACATCGCGTCGTCGAGGCATTCGGCGATCAGCAGCACCGCGTCGGCCCCGGCGGAGCGGGCCTCCAGAACCTGGTAAGGATCGATGACGAAATCCTTGCGCAACACGGGAAGCTCGACCGCCGCACGGATTTCGCGGAGGTACTCCAGGCTGCCTTGAAAAAAGGGCTCGTCGGTCAGCACGCTGATACAAGCGGCCCCGTGCTGCTGGTACGTCCGGGCGATCTGAAGCGGCTGGAAGTCGTGGCGGATCACGCCCTTGCTCGGGCTGGCCTTCTTCACTTCGGCGATCAGGCTGATCCCTTCCGGTTCGGCCAGGGCGGCCAGAAAGTCGCGCGGCGGCGGGGCCTCGGCGAGCCGCTCGCGCAGCACCGCCTCGGGCACGTCGGCCTTCGCCCGGGCGATCTCTTCCCGCTTGGTCGCGACGATCTTGTCGAGAATGGTGGGCATCTTCTGTGGCCGTGCGAAGCCGCGAGCGGCAAGCGGCTAATGCTTGAAATGTCTTCGCCCGGTGAAGATCATCGCCAGACCGTGCCGGTTGCAGGCGGCGATCACGTCTTCGTCTTTCTTGGATCCGCCGGGCTGGATCACGGCTTTCACGCCGGCGGCGGCGGCGCGATCGATGGAGTCGGGGAAGGGAAAAAAGGCGTCGGAGCCGAGCACCGAGCCGGGTGAGCGGTCGCCCGCCTTGTTGATCGAAATCTCCACCGAATCCACGCGGCTCATCTGCCCCGCTCCCGTGCCCAACAGCATCCGCTGCTTGCAAAGCACGATTGCATTGGACTTCACGTGGCGAACCATCTCCCAGGCGAACCTCAGATCGTCCATCTGCGTTTGATCCGGTTTTGCTTCGGTGACGGTTTTCCACTCGTCTTCCGGATCGGGCAGGACGTCGGCCTGTTGCATCAGCAGGCCGCCGTCGAGGTGGCGGTAGGCCCACTGCTCGCCCGCCTGGTCGAGATCTCCGACCTTCAGCAGCCGCACATTGGCTTTCCACTTCGGCCTGGTGGTAAGGATCTTCAGCGCCTGGTCGTCGAAGTTGGGAGCCACGATGGCCTCGATGAACAGGCCCGGTTCGGCCAGCACTTCGGCCGTCTCGGCGTCGACCTCGCGATTGAGCCCCAGCACGGAGCCGAACGCGCTTAACGGATCGCCGGCCAGGCCCTTGCGGAGCGCCTCGGCCAGGGTATCGGCCACGGCGGCGCCGCACGGATTGTTATGCTTGATCACCGACGCGGCCGGACCGGAAAAACCGCGCACGATGCCCAGCGCGCCGTCCAGGTCGAGCAGGTTGTTGTAGGACAGCGCCTTCCCGTGCAGTTGCTGTGCAGCGACCGCGGTGGCCCCCTCGATGCCGCTCTGGACGTAGAGCGCGGCCTGTTGGTGCGGGTTTTCGCCGTAGCGCAGCACGGCCTTGCGCTTCAGCGTCATGCTGAGCGTGCCGGGGAAAGGCCCTTCGGCCGTCTGGCCGGCGAAGTAGTCGGCGATGGCGCGGTCGTATCGGGCGGTGTGGGAAAAGGCCTCGCCGGCCAGTCGCCGCCGCAACTCGAACGTGGTGCGGCCGTCGGCCTGAATCTGCTCGAGAATCTCGAAGTATTGCTGCGTGTCGGTGGCGATCGTCGTAAACGCATGGTTCTTGGCCGCCGCACGAACCATGGTCGGGCCGCCAATATCGATCTTCTCGATGGCCTCTTCCGGGGTAACGCCCTCTCGGGCGATGGTCGCCTCGAACGGGTAAAGGTTGACCACCACCAGCTCGAACGTGACGATGCCGTGCTCGGCCAGGGATTTCAGATCCTCGGGATTGTCGTGGCGGCAGAGGATCCCTCCGTGAACCGCCGGATGGAGCGTCTTTAGCCGACCGTCCATCATCTCCGGGAAACCCGTATAGTCGGCCACGTCGCGAACTTCGACCCCCTCGCTTTCGAGGTGTCGTCGGGTACCGCCGGTGCTGTAGATCTCCACGCCCGCAGCGGCCAGTCCTCGGGCAAAACCGGCAAGTCCCAGTTTGTCGCTGACGCTGATCAGGACATGTTTGATTTGAGGTGATTCCATAATTACTACCTTTCACGGACGATCTGATTCCTTTCTCACACTTCACCAGAAGCAGTGTAAGAATGGCCGAGAAACGACCACAAGCCCTGGTTATAGGGTTTCCC
>JAUWWA010000251.1 GCA_030617125.1 Pirellulales bacterium
ACGAGGTTCTCGTCGGGCCAGCTCTCGGCGCATACTTCGACGGCGGAAAGACCCTCAGGCAGCTTCGCGTTGATCCGCCGAAACCGCGTTTGCCAATGGTGGTGGCCCTGACGCTTGATCTCCGCTTGGTACTCCACGTGGCTGGATGCCTCCTCGAGCAATTCCGGATCGATTTGCCCGTCCGTGCTGGCGGGTCGATCGGGATGCGTTCGCACGGCGTAGATGAGCGTCCGCTGGGTGAGCGTGCCGGCGGGTAAGTCGAGAATCACCCCCATCTGCTCCGGCGTGTAGTGAAACTTCTCGGTGATCGGAAACGCGCTAACCACGTGGCCGTAGTATTCGGTGTCGCGGTGGGCGAAGTCGATGATCGCGATACCCGGCCTACCGAGCATCTCCTTCAGCGAGGCGTGCGCGAGCAGCACGATGGGCTTGCCGCCGACTATGATCTCGGCGCCCAGTGGCAACCGCACGCACACGTAGTTCAGCAGCTTGCGGCGAACCGGCGGATGCTCCAGCGTTTCGGCCTTCAAGCGGTTGCACGGCTGTTGCTCGCCCGGATCGCAGAAATAGATCAGCATCATGCGACGTTGTTGTTCGGCGATTTTCATCGCCCGCGCGTAGTCGGTGTGCCAGGAGATTTCAGCCGGCGGTGGCTTGGCCGGCGGACGTTCCGCGGCGGCGGATTCCCCGCCCAGGGATTGCGACAGGAGAAACATCCACACGGCAAGCATCAACAGCGTACGGCGAGATCCAAAGTGCATCGACACGTTCCTCCTATTGCTGGTGAAAACGGATTCTTGACTCGATCGGACCCGATAAATCGGGTCACTAAGAGCCGTTGTGGACAATCGCCCTATGTGGCCCGATAAAGGTAGACTCCCATAGGCAGATTGCAGCTAGTTGTGATACCTGATAAAGTAGCGAAATTCAAGCGGCTGCACCGGTTTTTACGTTTAGGCGGGTGTTAGAGGGTTTACCAGGCGGGAGAACCGCATATGATGCCAGGTGAATGCCGCGGCGCGAGCCGCACAATAACTACCGATCGCACCCTACTATCAGGAGGAATCGTTCGATGCGTTCACTAAGAACCCGCGTGGCGTGCGTGCCGTTGGTTGCCGCAAGTCTTTTCGTGGCAAGCGGTTACGCTGATGCCGAGGTCCCGTCCGGTGATTTTCCCTCGGTCGAGCAGCTTCCGGCGGCATGCCGAGCCGCGAAGGCCGATTTCCGTCCCTTGACCAAGGAGGACCTCCAACAGGTCAAGGCCGAGCTGACGGCGGCGCTCGCCCGGCTGGATGAAAAGCTCACAGCCGAGGGAGAAAACGGTGAAAACTGGCGGAAATACGTCCTGTGGGACAAGCTCCAAGAGCAGCTTGGGAGCGAGAAGGGCCCCGATCTCGATGCCCTGCAAGCCGTCCGCAAGCGATACGCCGCCGACCACGAGGGCCTCGCCCTGGCCTGGTTCCTCGACGTCAAGGAGGCGCTCTGGCGGTATCGGTACGTCGCCGCCTCCATCAACAATCCCGGCGCGAAGGCCGCCTACGAAAAAGTCCTCGATAGTCTGGCCGACCATCTGAAGTCGTATGCCGCCGGGCCGTCGGCCGAAGAAGCACTAGCCATCGGCGGTGCGGTGGGCGAACTGCAGGGTGAACTGCAGAACGCCCGGCAGGCGCCCGATCTGGTGGCCGCCATCGCGCACCACTTCGCTCAGCCGAACCTGTTCGTGCAGATTTCGGCCCACGTGATTACCAGCGGGCTGGCCGAAGACGTGGACGACACCGCCCCGGTCGAGGACGTCATCCTCGGCACCTGCATTCGCGGAACCGGCCACACCGTGGGAAAGACCACCGGCGCATTGGTCGCGGACGACCGGCGCGCGGTGATCGACGTGACCTTTCTCGGCACCAACCGGAGCGAGAACGTCGGCACCAACCGCTCCGTGCGGATTTACAGCAACGCCATCACCGGCATCGCCGCTCGCAAGCGCCTCTGGGTCGACGCCGACGGCTTCCACAGCCTGCCTTCGGTTGCCAACGCCGTGATCGAAACGGAAATCACGGGCATCCAGGCAGGCGCGCTGGCGACGCGGATCGCATGGCGGCAGGCAGGCCGACAGAAGCAGCAAGCCCAGCAAATCGCCGCACGGCATGCCGAAGAGCGTATCAACCGGCGAATCGACGCCGAAGCAGCCAAGACGATCGGCGAGGCAAACGAGAAGTACGTCCGGCAGATCCGCAATCCGCTGACGCGGCGCAGGCTGTTCCCCGAGCGGCTCGACTTCAGCACGACCGCCGAGTCCCTGAAAGTCGTGGTCTTGGAGCGTCGTCGCTCGCAACTGGCCGCGCCGAGCGGCGCCCCGCCGAAACTGGTCGAGCAGACCGACGTCGCCCTGTGGATGCACGAGTCGGCGATCAACAACGCCGTTGCCGCGGCCCTGGCCGGAAGGACCCTACACGACGAAACCCTGGCCACCATTCTGACCGATCTACTGGGTGAACTGCCCGAGGAGTTCAAACGCAACGAGGACCAGGACCCCTGGGCAATCAAGTTCGTCGCCCAGAAACCGATCACCGTCAAGTTCGCCGACAATGGATTCGTTGCCGTTGTTCGAGGAGACCGGTACCAACGCGGCGAGGAATCGTACCCGGGCATGAACGTGACGGCCGCCTATAAGTTCGCCAAGACCGAGAAGGGTTTCACGGCGGTCCGGCAGGGCGATCTGCAAATTCTTCCGCCTGACTTCACCGCCCGCAAGGTAAAGAAGCTCAAGTACCTCGAGGTCGGCGCCCGAACCCTGCTCAAACGCCGGTTCGGCATGATCTTTAAGCCGGAAATGCCGGTCGAGGACATCGAACTGGCCGAGCCGTGGAACAAGGCGGGCAAGATGCGGCCGGTTCAGGTGGTTTCCGAAAAGGCCTGGCTGGCGATCGCCTGGCGACATGACGCCGAGTAGGGCGAGGTGCCACGCCAGAACGCGAAGACGCAAAGAAGCTAAGGTAGGGTGGGTGCTTGCACCCACGCGCACCCACGGGATGGCAAACACGTGGGTGCAAGCACCCACCCTACCCTCCTATTACGTATCGCGGCGATCCGCCCCTTGAGCCGCATTGCAATGGTTCTTGCATCGTCTCACGCGGGCGCCCGGGCCAGCAGAACCACGGTTTCGTAGAAGCCGTAGCACACACTCCGTTGCGGGCGCCCGGCGTCCGCTGCCGGTTTCTTTTCGCACAAAGCCGCGACCGGTGGTCGCGCCATTGTGCTCCGACACCATCACCATCGCGTGCTTGCTCGCGGCAATCGCCGGTTGCATTGCCGCTTTGGCGCGACCACCACAGAGCAGCTTCATGTTGGCAAGGGGGGATGTCGGCGTAAGATAGGGGTTCAGGAAAACCGGCGTAGATGCAGCCGTGTTTACCGATCACAAAGTTGTGTCAAAGTTTAGTGATTGCGTTGCCGATACCAAGTCTGCCGATTACTCCGTCTGGAGGCCCGCACCCAGTGCGCACGCCGACGACGGAGGGCGGCCGGGGGGGAAATTGAAGTCAATTTCCTTTTCGCGCCCAGGCGGCTTTCCGGGCGTTTGACGACCGGGCCACGCCGCGATGGCCGCGAATGTGAACCTTTGCAGGGACACTAACCCATGAGCCGCCCATCCCACCTGCTTGGCGCACTGGTGATCCTCGCGCTGGTTGCCGTCGGCGGATGCCATCCGCAGCAGCCTTTCTATCTCCGCGAAGATGGCGACCTGTCGCACTACATCGGCATGGCCACCGACATGGACGTTCCCGACCTCGAGGAGGAAACCCTTGCGGAGGTGGACGGGGCGATCCGGCCTTTCTCCCTGGCCAACGACGAGGTGAAGGAGGTTTGGGAACTGACGCTCCAGGAGGCGGTCCGGTGTGCGTTGAAAAACAGCAAGGTGATCCGGTCGATCGGAGGACAGGTTCTGCCATCCGGGGTAGCTCCCGGCATGCCCGACTACCTGCTCAGAAGCCCAGAGGCGGTGCAGACCGTCTACGAGCCGGCCATCGACGAGAGCAATCCGCGTTTCGGCGTGGAGGCGGCCCTGGCGGCGTTCGACGCGCAGTTGAGCACGAGTGTTTTCTGGGAGAAGTTCGATACGCCGCGAAACACCACTTTTGACTTCGTCGGTTCGCAGCGTGACACGGGAACGTTCCAAGCCCGGCTCTCGAAGACGACCGCCACCGGCGGCACGTTTTCGCTGACGCACAACGTCCTCTACGAGCAAAGCG
>JAUWWA010000011.1 GCA_030617125.1 Pirellulales bacterium
CGCCACGCGGCTGGCCGGCATCGACGGTCGACATGATTGGCCGGAAGTTCGATTCCTCGGCACCCGATCCGCGGCTGCCCGAGGCAGGCGGCGAAGCCTCCGGCGACTGACGCACGGGTGTCAGGATTCAGGAAGTTGTCTCAGAGCGTTGCCTCGAGGTCCTAGACAGTGAATCCTATTGGTTGCAGTTCGGGCGTGTTGAGGGCTCTTTGTTGCCCCAGATTTTCCAGACTACGCATATTCCGGGCATGGAAGTTCCCGCAGTCGTCAAGACCGTCAAATCTTCCCTGATCGCCCGGTTCGTGTGCAGGATCGGCCGATCAAAGGTCGATCACTGGACTGAGTGGATCGGTGCATGAGAGAAAAAGAGGGATTGGCTCCTTTTTTCGCCCAGGCGGAAAAGGTGCCTGTGTCCTTATTGGGCGGAGGTGATCTTGTGGGAAGCGTTTCGCTTAAGCTGTGGGTATTGGGGCTGATCGGTTGGCTTGCCGTCGGCGCCGCCGGTTTTCGGCCGTGCGCCGCTCAGCCGCACTACCCGGCGCCGGAGTTCCAGTCGATGGCGCCGGCCGCCAAGAAGCCGTCGATAGCCAAGTCGTTCTCGTCGTCGATCAAGAAAGGCATGGACAAGCTCTCCCGGGTTTTTGTCCTGAAGCCGCCGGTGAAGCGGGCGATCAAGCCGATCAACGATCCGATCGCCTTGTCGTCGAAGGCGAAGGCGTCGGCGAAGCTTCGCGTTGCGGTGGCGCAATTGCACGAGGAAGCCGGCAATTACTCCAAGGCGGCCGAGCAGTACGAAAAGGCCTTGCGGCTTCAGCCCGACCACCTCGGCGCGCTGTTGGGATTCGCGCGGCTGAACGATCGGCGCGGGCTCGTGGACGACGCGGAGAGGCTCTACCGCCGTGCCGTCAGGCTGCACCCGAACGATGCGTCGGTCTACAACAACCTGGCGCTGTTCCATGCCAAGAACGGGAAGTTCAACGAGTCGGTCGCCGCGCTGAAGCGCGCCATCCGATTGGAGCCGAAGAATCCCAAGTACCGGAACAACATCGCCACCGTGCTGGTCGAGATGGGACGCAACAACGACGCGTTCGAACAGCTTCGTTCCGTTCACGACACGGCGGTTACGTACTACAATCTCGGGTACTTGTTGGAGAAGAAGGGGCAAATCCAAGCGGCTGCCAGGCACTTCAAAGTGGCGGCGCGTTTGGATCCCTCGCTGGTTCAGGCCCGCGACAAACTCGCGAAAATCCAAAACAAGACGGACCCCGCGGCGGTGCACGTCCTCCGGCCGCCGGCGGGCACTCGTCTCAGCAGTCGCTCCGGACCACCCGCCACCGGACAAACCCTGCAACAGCCGCCGCTATCGCTGCAACCGACGCCTAGGGCGCCGTTACGCTCTGCCCTTGCCACCGCGCCACAGGCGACGCCTAGGGCGTCGTTGCCCTCCGCCACAGCCACCTCACCAACGGCTCGTCCGGCGCCGCTCCGCAACACTTGGCAGCCCAAGCCGGACGTTCGTCGGAATCCGATCCGGTCGCGGCAAGACGCCCAAGCCGTCGAAGGCTACGCGCCAGGTCCGCCGACAGGCCAAGCGCCGCCGACGGCGCCGATGCCGATGCGGCTGCCGTCGGTCTTCAAGCATCGCTCGCCGCTACGCTAGTACTTGACCGACCTTTATTTTGTGAGTTCGTAGTGACCCGGTTCATCGGGCCGTGGTCGCCCGGCACCTACCCAGTGCGGCACTCGCCGCGAAAGCCTGACCTGGTATTGAGGCCCGATTGTTTACGGTTCTTGCAAGTACCGGTCGATGATCGCTGCCCCGACGGCGTCGCCGAAGACGTTTACGGCGGTGCGCTCGCGGTCGAGGAACCAGTCGATGGCGAGGATGGTGCCGATGCCGGCCGCGGGGAGCCCCACCGCCGTAAGCACGATCAGGAGCGTGACCAGCCCGGCCTCGGGGATGCCCGGCGCACCGATCGCCGCCAGCGTGGCCGTCAGGAACACGACGACCAGGGCCGCGCCGCTCAGGGGGACGCCGGCCGACTGGGCGATGAAGATCGCCGCGGTGGCTTCGTACAAGGCGGTGCCGTCCATGTTGATCGTCGCCCCCAGGGGGAGCACGAATCCGGCTGCTCGCTTTGAGACCCCGGCGTCCTCCACGCACTCGATGGTCACCGGCAGCGTGGCCGAGGAGCTGTCGGTGCTCAAGGCCGTCAGCAGCGCCCGGGCCATAGCGTAGAGATATCGCAGCGGACTTCGTCGCGCGAGAACCGCCAAGACAACGCAGAGCACAACGAGGTGGATCGCCAAACCTAAGGTCACCGTCAACACAAACCATCCCAGCCGGACCAACTCGGTGTAGAACGAGCCGGCGCCGCCGCTGTCGGCGATCCTGGTGGCGATCAATCCGAAGATGCCCACCGGAGCGAGCAGGATAATCAGCCGCACGATCTTCATGACGGCTTCGTTGGCGCCGTGGAAGAAGGCGATCGTCGGCTTGCCCTTCTCGCCCAACGTGCTCAGCGCCCCACCGAAAACCAACGAGAAGAGGATCAGCGCCAAGACGTTGGTCTTGCCGGCGGCCAGGAAGATGTTGTCCGGCACCATCCCTTTGCCCTCCTCGCCTTCGCGGCCGAGCACGACTTCCAGCAGAGTGTCCAGCAGGGATGCTTCCTCTCGGGCCAAGACGTTCTCGCTGACGTAAGCGAACGTGTCGTCGGCGCCTGCACCGGGGCGAATGATCAGCACCAGTGCAATCCCCAGGGTGACGGCGGCCGCTCCGGTGGCCAAGTAGTAGAACAAGGTCCATCCGCCGACGTGGCCCATCCGGCGAATATCGCCCAGAGAGGTGATCCCGCAGATCATGCTCGTGACCACCAAGGGAATGACGATCAGAAAGAGCATCCGCAGGAATAGATCGCCGCAGAAGCGGACGAGTTTCGAGACGTATCGGGCCACGGTCAGGTCGGCCCTTGCCGCCTCGTCGCAGAGAGCCTTGGTGCGATCGATCTCCGCTTGGATCTCGGGAATGTGCAAGCGGAGCCTTTCGGCCTCTTGGGGGTGACCGTCGGCGTCGGCCTGTCGGGCAAATGTCTCTTTCTGCTGGACGGTCTTCCGGAGTATGTCGGTCTTTTTCTCCGGTCCGCCAGAGGCCAGCCACATCGAGTGGCCGTAGAACAGTCCAAGACCGACGCCCAGGACAATGCCCGCAAAGATGCTCAGGAGTCCCAACCCGTGGACGCGGGAAGACGAGTGGTTCGCGGAGGTGTTCACCATGCCTCTGCGGCCTGTTTGCTCATGGGATGAGCTTGTAGCTGCGCCAGGTACGCATCGACGTCAAGCGGCGGCTTCACAACCCGCTTGATCGCCTGGCTGAACGACTCGGTCTCGCGCCGAACCGAAACGAGCCGCCCATAGGCTTCCAGGTCGATTGTGATCGTTTTCGTTGCCACTGGCACGCCTCCTGTGTACGTGTATCTACACATATATTGTAGCAGATAATCCGATGAAAAAAAGGGAACATGCTACTTCTTTGTCTTGTCAACCGCCGTGAACCTCGCGCGAAGACGGGCAAAACAGCAGCGTGTCCCCTGTATTGGGTTTAGAAGCCGGAAATCAGGCGGACGATGTCGAGGCCGGTGACCCAGAGCATCAAAGCAAGCAGGAAGATCAGGCCCAGATAGGTGAGCGCCACCTGGATACGCTCGTCGGCCGGTTTGCCGCGGATGCCTTCCCAGCAGAGGAAGAGCATGTGTCCGCCGTCGAGCACGGGAATGGGCAGGAAGTTCAGCACGGCCAGGTTCGCGCTGAGTAGGGTCAGGAAGATCAACAACTTGGCGGTGCCTTCGTCGGCGGCGCGCTTGGCCACGGCGAAGATCGCGATCGGCCCGCCGAGCGCCTTGAATGAAACCTGGCTGCCGAGCTTCTGGAGGAAACGATAAACCATCAGCGTCGAATCGATTGTCTCCTTGGTTCCCCAGCGGACGGCTTGCTCCCAGTTCTCGGCTTTCTGCAGAAAATAAACCGGCTCGAAGAGGAAGCCGCGATCGGCGTTGAACCACTCTTCGTCGGCGACCGGCGCGAGCACGGCGGTTTCCTGCTTGTCGTGCCGGATCCACTCCAGTTGGACTTGCGTGCCCGGCAGCGTGTTCTGCAACGCGTAAAGGAACAACGGCCAGTTGCGATGTTCTTGGTCGAAATCGATTTTCAGTTTCTTCTGTTTCACGGGCAAGTCCGCCGGCAACGTCTTCTTGTCGGGCGGAAGGACAACCGCCCGGACGATCCGGTCGTCGGGTTGGAGGCCTGCGGCGGCGGCCGGACTGCCCGGGATAACCGAATGCACGCGATTGAGTACACGGTAGGCGATCCCCAGCGCGGGTGCGGCCATCGGGTTGCCCTCGGCCATCGGCACTTCGTACCAATCAACCCGGCGCAACGTCAGTGCGATGTCGATGATCGGTTTTGGGTTGTTCTCCCGTTCAATTCCCAGCGTGATCGTTTCGCCAGCGCAGCATCGCAGCCGATCGCCGAGCGTCATCGGGTCGCCGGGCGGCTCGCCGTCGATTTTGACGATCCGATCACCCGCCCGGATGCCAGCCTTCGCGGTCGGTGAGTCGGCCTGGACCGCGACGATCTCACCCATCTCCATCACCAATCCCAGCCGGCGCATCGGATTAGACGGCACGTCGATGGTAGTTTGCCGGGTGTCCTTGGCGGACGCACGGTTCGCCGCGGCGCTCTTCACGGCGCGCTCGACGGTCACCTGCAACTGCTTGTCGGGGTGCTGCGCGAGGTACCCGTGCAATTGGGCGTAGTTCTCGATCGGTGTATCATCGATCTTGACGATCTTATCGCCCAGTTGGAACGGCGAGCTGGCCGCCGCGGCGGCAGAACCGGGATACACCGCCAGTTCCTCGTTCAGCAGCGTCGTCGTTCGGAGATTGACGATGCCGATCATCGGCAGCAGGCCGGAGCTATCGGGCGTGACGGTGAACTTCAGCGGCTGTTCGACGCCTTCGCGGCGCACGACGATCGGAATCCCCTGATCGATGTCGTCGCCCAGCGAGATGGCCACTTGCAGGTCGCGGAATCGGTGCATTTCGCGGCCGGCAATCTCGGTGATCCGGTCGCCCACCTTGAGGTTCACCCGCCAGGCGGCTCCGCCCGGGATGACCTGGCCGACCGCGCAGGTGATCTGCTTCACGCCGATCTTGTACGCGACCGTGGCCGTCAAGAGCGCGAAGACCAGGTTCATGACGACGCCGGCCGAGATGATGGCCATGCGCTTCGGCACGCTTTGCGCCAGGTAGCTGCGGGGATCGTACAGCGCGGCCTCGGCGGCGGCCAAGTCGATTTCACATTCTTTCGACGGCGCGGCCTTCGCATCTTCGCGCGGCTTGGCCCGGTCGGTGTCCGCCTCCTGCTTCGCCCGTTCGATTTCCTCTTTCAAGCGCGCGGGGTTGTCTTCCTGGCCGAGCATTTTGACGTATCCGCCCAGCGGCAGGATGCCGATGCCGTACTCGGTTTCGCCCCAGGTGAACTTGCAGAACTTCCATCCGGCGATGTCGAACCCCAGGTAGAACTTCTCGCACTTCACGCCGCACATCTTTGCAACGGCGAAGTGCCCCAGTTCGTGAACGAAGATAACCATCCCCAGGCCGACGGTGACCTTCAAAACGCCGATCCACATGTCAGGATCCAACCAACCGGACGCTATCAGGCAGAAATCCAACACATTACCTCCCGGCGAGCCCAACGGTCTAGTTCGAGCACCTCCTCGAGCGAAGGGTTGGGATCGAAGTCATGATGTTCTAGGATGTTTCGGCAGGCGGGCACGATTTCGTGAAATCCGAGCCGGCCGTCGAGGAACGCGGCCACCGACGCCTCGTTCGCGCCGTTGAGCACCGCCCCGGCCGTCCCGCCGGCCCGCGCCACCTCCAAACCAAGTTGCAGCGCGCCGAACCGCTCGAAGTCGGGCGGCTCGAACCGCAGCGACATCGCCGCGCCCCAATCCAATTTCGCCGCCGGCGACTCCCGGCGCTCCGGCCACGTCAGGGCGTACTGGATCGGAAGCTTCATGTCCGGTGGGCTCATCTGCGCCATGACCGAACCATCGATGTATTCTACCATCGAATGGACGATCGATTGGGGATGAATCACCACGCCGATCTGCTCGCAGTCGAGGTCGAAGAGCCATCGGGCCTCGATGATCTCCAACGCCTTGTTCATCATCGTGGCCGAATCGACGGTGATTTTCGGGCCCATGTCCCAGGTGGGGTGGGCCAGGGCGTCGGCGACGGTGACCCGGGCCAATTGCTCCTCGGAATAGGTGCGGAACGGCCCACCGCTGGCGGTAAGCACCACCCGGCGGACCTCTACCCGACGACCGGCTTGCAAGGCCTGAAAGACGGCGCTGTGCTCGCTGTCGACGGGCAGGAGGTTTGCATGTGTTCGTTTGACCAGCTTTGTCACCAAGGGTCCGCCGACTACGAGGCTTTCTTTGTTCGCCAGCGCGACCGTCTTGCCCGATTCCAACGCCGCCCAGGTGCCCCGTAGGCCTGCGCTGCCGACGATGGCCGAGACGACAACGTCGACGTCCTCCTGGCTGACCACCTGCGTGACCGCTTCCGGCCCGACAAGCAACTCAATATCGCTCGGCAAGGCCGAAAAATCGTGGCGGGCTGCCGCCTCCGGGTCGGTCACGACGATCTGCCGGGGCCGGACCGCCAGGGCCTGTTCCTCGAGCAACCCCGCGCTGGAATGGGCCGACAGGGCCACCACGCGCAGGGCGCCGCCGGAAGCGGCGATTACCTCCAAGGTGCTGCGACCGATGCTCCCGGTGGAGCCCAACACAACGACGTTTTTCACGCGGTCACTCATGCGGGAGACATGGCCGGGGCCCTGCCGCGGTTCCTTGGCGGTTGCGCCGCTCTTGTTGGCGGGCGAAGGAAAAAGGGAAGAGACATATTGTAGAAGCGGCTGCACCGGGCAACAAGACGGTTTTCTTTTGCCCAGCGTGGTAGTATTGTAGATAATAGAAAGAAAAGGAAACATCGCGATGCAGAAGCCCGACAAGCCCGAGCCGGACCAACGACCCCCCGAGCGAAAGCCCCCCAGAGGTGGCGGCAACCTCATCTGGTACCTGCTGGCCGTGGGAGTGGGGGCACTCTTTCTCACCGCCTTGTTCAAAAACGATGGCACGGTCGAAATCGATTACAGCGAACTGGTCACGCTGATTCAGCAAGGGCCGCAGAAGAATAACCCCACGGCCGGTGTCCAGGTTCAATATGGCACCAAAGAGAAGTCGAAGCTCGTCCGATACAGCGATCTCGCCAATTTGCAATTCAGCCAGCACGAAATCACCGGCACGGTCACTCGGACGATCGAACCGGAAGAACCCACGGCGGAACCGGAAGAGGGCATCAAGTTCCGCACGCCTCTGCTCGGGCTCGAAGACGGCAACAACGAATTGGCCAAATTGGCCAGGGATAAGGGGTTCAACATCCGTGCGTCGAAGGCGCCCAGCGGCTGGCAGACATGGGTGCCGATGATCATGCTGATGACGCTGCTGGCGCTGTTCTTCTTCTTCATGATGCGTCGGGTCGGCGGCGCCGGGTCGGCCATGGCCTTCGGCCGCTCGCGCGGCAAACTATACGCCCAGGAAGGTCTCGGCATCACCTTCAACAGCGTCGCCGGGATCGACGAAGCCGTCGATGAACTCCGCGAAGTCGTCGACTTCCTGCAAACGCCCGAGAAGTATCAGGTCCTCGGCGGCCGCATCCCCAAAGGCGTGCTGCTGGTCGGACCGCCGGGCACCGGCAAAACACTGCTGGCCAAAGCGGTCGCCGGCGAGGCGGGCGTGCCGTTCTTCAGCATCTCCGGCTCCGACTTCGTCGAAATGTTCGTCGGCGTCGGCGCCGCACGCGTGCGCGACATGTTCCAGCAGGCCCAGGCCAAGGCGCCCTGCATCGTCTTCATCGACGAACTCGACGCCCTGGGCAAGACCCGGGGGTCGGGGATCGTCGGCGGGCACGATGAGCGCGAGCAAACGCTCAACGCGCTGTTGGTCGAGATGGACGGCTTCACTTCCAACAGCGGCGTGATCGTGATGGCGGCCACCAACCGGCCCGAAACGCTCGACACGGCGCTCCTGCGCCCCGGAAGGTTCGATCGCCACGTGCTTGTCGATCGTCCCGACATCCGCGGCCGAGAGGATATCCTGGAGGTCCACATCAAGGACGTCAAAATCGACGAGTCCGTGAACCTGAAGCAAGTGGCCGCGATCACCTCGGGTTTCGTCGGCGCCGATCTGGCGAACCTCGTCAACGAGGCCGCGCTGTTGGCCGCCCGCGAGGACAAGCCCGCCGTCACCATGCGGGAATTCACCGAAGGGGTCGAACGCGTGACCGCCGGGCTGGAAAAGCGGCAACGGATCATCCACGAAGACGAGAAGCAACGCGTGGCGTATCACGAGAGTGCTCATGCCCTGGTTGCCTACAGCCTGCCCAACACCGATCCGGTCCACAAGGTCTCGATCATTCCCCGCGGACTGGCCGCACTGGGCTACACCATGCAACGGCCCGAGGGCGATCGCTACCTCCTCACCCAAACCGAGCTGGAAAGCCGCATCCAGGTGCTGCTGGCCGGAACGATGGCCGAAGAGTTGGTTTTCGACGACGTGTCGACCGGGGCGCAGAACGACCTGCAACGCGCGACCGAAATCGCTCGAAGCATGGTCATGGAGTACGGTATGAGCCGCCTGGGCCGCGTGACCTATCGCGAGAACAGCCGCTCACCGTTCCTGCCCGGCAACGACGACGTGATGCCCCGCGAACGCAGCCATAGCGAACACACCGCGCGGGAAATCGACGAGGAAATCCGCCACATCGTCGACCAATCGCTTCAGAAGGTCCGCCACATTCTCCAGTCGCGCAACGCGGCGTTGGTGGCGTTGGCCGAGCGGCTGATCGAGCAGGAAGTGATCGACACCGCGGAGTTGAAGGACGTCATCGAGGCGAGTTCTCCCAGCCCGATGATCGTGCCCGGAACCAACGACGTGGCGAAACATCGGCCGGCCAAACAGAACAGCGAAGCCCCCGACAAAGAAGCGGCCGACGGCGCGTAGCGCTAAGAAAAGGCAAGAAAGCCGCCTGCCCCATTTTTACGGCCAGTTGTACGTCCGACGCATGGCTTGGTGCACCGCGCCGGTGATCTGCCGTAATGTGACCGGCTTGGCCAGCACGGAGAACACCTGGGCCAGCCGGGCCTGCTCGATGATCAACTCGTCCAGCTCCGCCGACAACAGAATGCACGGCAGCATCAATCGAGACCGCCGAAGCAGCCGCAGCGTTTCCAACCCGGTCAGCCGGGGCATGTGCATGTCGAGCAGAACCAGGTGGACTTCCCGGCTGTGAACGATATCCAGAGCCTCCTCGCCATCACCCGCCAGAATGGTATTGAACCCCTCCGGCTCAAACACACCTTGCAGCGTCTCCCGGAAATCCGCGTCATCGTCGGTAATCAGCAGTGACGGCGATTCGACCAACATGGCCTGTGTACCTCAACCGGGATGAGTCCACACTCACGGAGAAGCAACTTGGATGCCACCCGCGAGGAGCTTTCAGGGGCTTGCGGCCGTTTTAGTGGTAAGTGTTTCCTATACAACATCTTACAGCGCCAGCGAATGTTCCGCTATAGAAAAACTGCGATTTTTGGGAAGGCTGGGACAAACAGTCCGACCGCGCAGAGACTGCCATTTTGGCAGACTGCGAGCACAACTGTGTCATGCCGGCACGTTTAGCCAAAGTTATTTATAGGCCAACTATGAACCACAGGTATCTTGCCCGAGTTGCCCAGCCATGGGCTCGAAGCCTGTGCTACGCCTTCCGGGTTAACTCCCATCGGCACGACGGCCATCATCCTCAACCACCAACAACAGCACCACCACGCCGAGGCTTCGCGTTATCCAACCGAACAGGAAGCTGTACTGGTAGTAGTCGAGCACGAGGCGGCCGCCGGCGAGCACAATCGGCTCGTGGCGGCAAAGGTCGAACAGCACTCCGCCAATCATCGTGCTCAGCGCGAGGCACAAACCGGTTACGGCGAAGTAAACGGCGATGTACGGCGTGTTCGACTCGGCGGGTGAGAGCTTTAACATGAGGTTCGGCAGGCACACGTTCAGTCCCACCCAGGCGACCCACACGGTCCAGGCCCCGGCAATCCACCACGGTTGTTGCCGGGAGGCGATGAAGTAGAAGAGCGGGCCCTGCGCCAGCAGCAACATGCTGAGCATCATCACCACGCGATTGCCCGCGCGGTCGGCGAGCCTGCCCACCCGCGGCCCGAGCGTCCACTGGCCCAGCCGCATGCCGGTTTTCAGCGAAAGCATTGCAAACAGCCCGATGCCCAACTCCCAGCCCGGATAGACGTTCTGGGTCATCTGCGTCAAGCCGTTGGACAACGACAGCCAGCAGCCGAACAGCAGCAGTCGCCGAAATTGCCGATCGGCAAACGGCGCGCACAGCGACGTGAACGAGGCCCCCGTGCGCACGACTTGGCTGTGCGCCGCCCGCGGAATGCGCGCCAAAGGCGCCAGCGCGGCGAGCATGAAGCAGGCCCCCAGCACGGCCGCGGTCGCGTAAGCGATCCAACGCGGCAGCTCCGGGTGCATGGCGCCGAATCCCCAGACGAACATTCCGGCGGCGATCATGCCCACGGCCTGACCGGCGACCATCCACCGCTCGCGCCGGCCGATGAATCGACCGCGAACGCGCAACGGGGCCAGGTCGGCCAGCCACGACCATAGCGCAACGGTGGCCAGGTACTGCAACAGGTGATACAGGCACCAGAGCCCGACCAGCGCGGCCACGGCGGCGGCGGACGAAGGCAGCCGGCCCGGCGCAACCACGTACGGCAGGCACCACAGCGTCAGCGCGCTGAGCAGGAATGAGCCGATGCAGAAGCGTTTCCGGTCGGCCAGCCGCCCGATCAACGCCGGCGCGACCAGTCGCAACAGCCCGGCCAGGCGCGGGGCGGCCAAAATGAGACTGATCCCCAGCCCGATTCCCGGGATGTCGTACTCCATGGCCAGGTAGACGATCAGCATGGTGCTGGTCAGCCCATTGCCGATCGCCCAGACCGCACCGTTCCAATAGGCCAGTCGCCGCGCGCGGCGGCGCTGGGCGACGGTAAGCGGCTTGTCGGCATCGGCTGGCATCAAATCCTTGCTCTCAGTCCCCGCTACTGCTTTATCTGGCAGCCGGGCAATGCCTGTTCGAGTTGTTTGATGCCTGCGTCGGAAAGCCGGGTTTGGCGGATGTCGAGGTTCTCGAGGCCGGCCATCTTCTCGAGGTGTTTCAGTCCGGCGTCGGTGATGTCGTTGTGCGAGATGTCGAGGCTCTTCAGGCTGCTCATCTTGGCAAGCTGTTCCAGGGCAGCGTCGGTGATTTTGGTGTCCTTGAGGCTCAGCCAGGCGAGCTTGGGCAGCGTGGTGAGTTGTTTGAGCCCTTCGTCGCCGACCGGAGCGTGCCAGAGGTTGAGCCAGGCGAGGTTCTTCAGGCCAGCGAGGTGCGCCATGGCGCTGTCGCCGACGGTGGTCTCGCTCAGGTCGAGTTTTCGCAGCTTGGCGGCCCCCTTGATATAGCCCAACCCGGCGCCGGTAATAGGCGTATCGCGCAAACAGAGTTGCTCGAGGCTCGTCATTCCCTTGAGGTTTTCGAGCCCCTTGTCGGTAACGCTGTAGCAGCGGAAGATTCTGAGGTCTTGGAGCTTGAGGTCCTTCAGGTGCACGAGCCCCGCATCGGTGACACTACAATCTTCCAATGCCAGGCCGGTCAGCTTGGTGAGGCCGGCCACGATTTTCATGCCCTCGTCGGTGATGGAGGAGCTTCTCAGCTTGAGGCTTCTGAGATTCTTCAGTTCGGCGAGGTGCTTTAGCCCCTCGTCGCCGATCTGCATGCAGCC
>JAUWWA010000361.1 GCA_030617125.1 Pirellulales bacterium
CCGTCAACCTCCTCCCACCCGCCACTATTCGCCCCACTCATCCCTCACACCCACCACAAGAACGGGTTGGGCGAATGTTTACCACCGGCGAATCCCCGAATTGTTCCGGCAAACCCGGGGGTCGGTAATCTGAAGAAGATATTGTCCGACACCACGACTCTCCTACCCACCTCGGTGGGGCTCCTACTGCAAGCGGCGATCTCCCTGTATAATTCTTCTTCTTGACGACCCCGCTCCACCCACGGAGGAACCCAGTGAGCACGCCACCCCCCTTTGTGCATTTGCACTGCCATAGCCACTACAGCCTGCTGGATGGGGCCGGCCGCATCGACGGGCTGCTCGAACAGGCCAAAGCGTTGCGGATGAACGCCCTGGCGTTGACCGATCACGGCAATCTGCACGGGGCGTTGAAGTTTTACCAGGCGGCCAAGCGACTCGGCATCAATCCGATCCTCGGATACGAGGCCTACATCGCGCCGGGCAGCCGGTTCCAGAGAGAAGCCGCGGGCATCAAAGAGGCCGCCTACCATCTGACGCTCCTGGCCCGAAACCGCACCGGGTTCCAGAACCTGCTGAAACTCGCCTCGGCCGCATTCCTCGAAGGGTTCTACTTCAAGCCGCGGATCGATAAGGAATTGCTCGAAACGCACAACGAGGGCCTCATCTGCCTGAGCGGCTGTTGCTCCAGCGAGTTGAACCGCACGCTGCTGGCCGGCGGCGAGGCGAATTTCCAAAAGGCCACGGAAATCGTCCAGTGGTATCAAGAAGTCTTCGGAGATCGCTACTTCATCGAGATCCAGAACAACGGCCTCGACGTGCAGCAGGCGATCATCCCGGCGGCCGCGCAGCTCGCCGAACGGACGGGAATTCCCCTGGTCGCCACCTCCGACGTCCACTACATCCATCGCGAGGACGCCGAGGCGCAGGACATCCTGCTGTGCGTGAACACGGGCAAGTTTCGCACCGACGTAAACCGGATGCGGATGGGAAGCAACGAGTTCCATCTGCGCAGCCCTGAGGAGATGGTCGCCGCTTTTCCCGACCACGCCGACGCAGTGAAGCTTTCCCAGGAGATCGCCGACTCGGTGGAGATTGAGTTGGACTTGGGAAAACGTCATTTTCCGGTCTTCACGCCGCCGGGCGAGAAGACGTCACTGGATTACCTTCGCGAGTTGTGCTTGGAGGGCCTCAACGAGCGATACGCCGGCAATCCCAAGCGGATGCCCGACGGCGAGCTTTCCGAGGAGGTCCGCAACCGGCTCCAGCGCGAGCTGAAAGTGATCGACGAACTGGGTTTCCCGAACTACTTCCTGATCGTCTGGGACTTCGTCCGCTTCGCGCGGGAGCAGGGGATCGAGGCCACGGCCCGGGGCTCCGGCGTGGGGTCGCTGGTCTGCTATGCCCTGCACCTCAGCCATGTTTGTCCGCTGGAGTACGACCTGTTGTTCGAGCGGTTTTTGGACCCCAGCCGCCGCGAGGCGCCGGATATCGACATCGACTTCGACCAGCAACGCCGCGGCGAGGTGATCCAGTACGTCAAGGAGAAGTACGGGAAAGAGAACGTGGCGCAGATCGGGACGTTTGGGACGCTGGCGGCCCGGGCGGCGATCCGCGACACCGGCCGCGCGCTGGGGCTCTCCATCGCGCGCGTCGACAGCATCGTCGCCATGGTGCCCGAGGAACTCGGAATTACCCTGCCGAAAGCCCTCAAGAAGAGCGAACAACTGCGAGGCGCTTACGACAGCGACGGCGAGGTCCGTGAACTCTTGGACCTGGCCATGCAGATCGAGGGGCTCGCGCGAAACGTCGGCACCCATGCCGCCGCCGTGGTCATCGCCGACCGGCCGCTCGTGGAGTACCTTCCCTTGCAGCACGTGTCGGGCAAGGATGAAATCATCACCCAATGGGCCATGGCCGACGTCGAGAAGGCCGGTCTGCTGAAAATGGACTTCCTGGGACTGCGCAATCTGACGATCCTCTCGAAAGCCGTCGAGTTGATCGAGCAGACGACCGGCGAGCGAGTCGACCCGTACAAGTTCCCGCTCGACGACACGGAACCCTTTGCCCTGTTGAAACGCGGCGAGACACAGGGTATTTTCCAACTGGAAAGCGGCGGGATTCGCGACCTGCTGCAGCGGATGGAGCCGGATGGCTTCCACGACATTATCGCCACCAATGCGCTGTATCGGCCCGGCCCGCTCGAAGGCGGAATGATCGACGATTACATCCAGGTGAAGCACGCCCTGAAGCGAGCCGAATACCAACACCCTGTGATGGAGGGAATTCTTGAAGAGACCCACGGCGTGATGGTCTACCAGGAGCAGATTATGCGGCTCTTGAACCGGCTCGGCGATATCGACCTGGCCAGTGCATACACGTGCATTAAGGCAATCGGCAAGAAAAACCGGCCGAAGATCGCCAAGTTCCGCGAAAAGTTCATCGACGGCGCTCACGAACAAGGCATGACGAAGAAGGCGGCGGCCGACCTGTTCTCGCTGGTCGAGAACTTCGCGGGCTATGGCTTCAACAAAAGCCACAGCACCGCCTATGCCCTGATCGCCTACATGACGGCCTACCTCACGGCCCACTGGCCGGTCGAATTCATGGCGGCCTTGCTTTCGAGCGACATCCCGGGACGCAACTTCAAAAAGAAGGACTCGGTGTGCGAGCACCTGGAAGACTGTCAGCGAATGAGCATCGAGGTCGTCCCGCCCGACGTCAATCGGTGTGCGGCCGAGTTCACCGTTGCCGACGGCAAGATCTGCTTCGGACTCTCGGCGATCAAGGGTTGCGGCAGCGCCGCCGCCGCCGCCATCGCCCGAGAGCGCGAAGCCGCCGGAGCGTACCGCAGCCTGTTCCATTTCTACGAACGGGTGGATCCCGGCGCCGTCAACCGCACGGCCATCGAGGCGCTGATCAGGGCCGGCGGGTTCGATTCGCTCGGTGCTCGGCGGTCGCAGTTGTTCAAAGGGATTGCCGCCGCCATGCAATCCGGCGGCGCCGCTGCCGCCGACCGGCGCAGCGGCCAACTCGGGCTCTTCGACCTCGCAGACGACGAGGAACCGGAAGCGGCCGGCGCCGCCAACCTGGGCGACGTGCCCGAGTGGGACGAACGTGAAAAAATGGCCAAGGAAAAAGAACCACTCGGCTTCTACCTCTACGGTCACCCGTTGGCCGAACACCAAAAGACGCTCCAAGCCTACTGCTCGCACACGACCGCCGAAGCATCGCGCCTGAAGCACCGCACCGAGGTCATGCTGGGCGGGATGCTCGCGGCGATCAAGTTTTCG
>JAUWWA010000123.1 GCA_030617125.1 Pirellulales bacterium
ACTTCGACGGCCTCGGCGGCAACGACAGTGTCGTGCTCACCGGCGGCGGTGGCGACGACGTGATCGAACTGTTTGCCGACGGCGGCACGATGGCCGGCGACGGTTACACGGTGAGCGTCGCCGCGGTCGAGTCGATCGCCGTCACTGGCGGCGGCGGGGACGACGCGGTGACGCTCTACGACTCCAACGGCGACGACACGTTCGTCGGGTGGCGCAGCGGCGCGATGATGGAGATGCCTTCCGGCACGCATACGGTCGCCGACGTCGACACGATCGTGGCCAAGGCGACCGGCGCCGGGCACGACCTGGCCAAGTTCTACGACTCGCCGGGTGACGACACGTTCGTCACCGTGCCGGCCTACGGCAAGATGTACTTCGCCGACGGCCTGACCACGCAGGCCGAGTCGTTCGACGAGGTGCACGCCTACGCCACCGCCGGCGGTTACGACGTCACGCGCATGTACGATTCGCCCGGCGACGACACGTTCTACGCCACGCCGATCGAGACGGCGCTCTACAACGGGACGTTTTTCAATCGGGCGAAGTACTTCGAGGAAGTGCACGGCTTCGCCACGGCCGGCGGAGAGGACCTCGCGTTGCTGTTCGACTCGACGGGCGACGACACGTTCTACGCCACGCCGGTTGAAGGCGCGATGTCCGGCGACGGATACTTCAACCGCGCGAAGTTCTTCGAGGAGCTGCGCGGCGACGCAAGCCTTGGCGGCGACGACACTGCGGAGTTGTTCGACTCAGCGGGAGAGGACCTGCTGGTGGCCACGCCCACGTATGCCTCTCTGAGCGGCGAGGGCTTCAACAACCAGGCGCTGAACTTCCCGAGTGTGAAGGCATACGCCACCAACACCGACGGCGCGTACGACCTCGCACGGTTGTACGATTCCCCTGGCGACGACCTCTTCTGGACCACGCCCACCTACGGTGCACTCAGTGGCCAAGGGTATATGAACCAGGCGATCGGGTTCGACGGCGTGAACGCCTACGCGTACGCCGGCGGATACGACACCGCGAAGTTCTACGACTCGGCCGGCGACGACACGTTCTACGCGACGCCGGTCGAAGGGATGATTTGGGGTCCGGGCTATTACCACCGGGCGAAGGATTTCGAGGCGGTCCACGCGTTTGCGACCGCCGGCGGCGACGACACGGCGTACCTGTTCGATTCGGAAGCGGACGACGTCTTCTACGCCAACTCGTCCGAGGCGGTGATGTACAACGCGACGTTCTACAACCGCGCGAAGTACTTCGAGCAAGTCTATGCCCACAGCGACGCCGGCGGCGTGGACAGGGCGTCTCTGTTTGGCGCCACGGTGGCAAGCGGCGAGCAGGCCGCCGGCGAGTTGGGCGCGAAGGTCGCGTGGCTGTACGAGTTCGAGGAACTCTACAACGCCGACGAGTCGACCGACGAGCCTGTCGAGCAGGCCATCGACATGATCATGACGGCATACTGGCCGTAATACATTAGTGGTGCGTCATCTCTGAAATGGCCGCTTGACTGTTTAGCGAGGCCGCAACGCGGCCCATGATAGCCGCATTTAAGCGGGCAGCGTTGTTGCCCGGCAATCCGGGTTCTTCATAGCATGTGTAGCACAGGCTTCCGGCCTGTGGCTGGGCAACCCAGGCAAGATGCCTGTGCTAGATGACTGGGCGATGAATAGTTCGGGTTAAGCACGGCAGTCAAGACCGTCCTACCAGGCAAAAGGCTGTTATGCCCCTTTCTGCTCAGATTCCCCATCTTGTCATGCGATTCTCTGCTCTACGGCGTATTGTCGCCGTTTTCCACAAGCTCTGCCTTTCTTACTCAACTGCCGCGACCGGCACGTCCGATACTATCGTCACGACTGCTGCACGGGTTCTCCGCGCGGACGAACCCGGGCAATTCCTGTACCGCGTGCAAATCAGGGTGGACTATGACGATGCCGCTAAACCGCATCCGGTTGTGGCTGGGCGTCTTGGGCTTGGTATTGTTGACGACTTTGCCGAGCTTCGGACAGGACCTTCGGGGGATGCAACTGTTTGCTCCGGCGGAGGTCACGCCTTACGGCAATGGGCCGCAACCTAAGGAAGGATATTTCTTCGTTTTCGACGGCCTGATGTGGTCGATCGAGAGGCCGGACGTGGCCGTGATCGGTAACACAACCACAGCCTCCCGCATTGTCTATAACATCGGCGACGACACCAACGGCTGGACCCAAACGAACACCCACGACACGGGGGCGTTCACTACCGCCGAAACGGACGGAGACCGCTTCGAGATTGGGCGGGTCACGGATCGGCGAGGTTGGATGCTCGGCGTCTACCGTCTGAAGAGCCTGAGCCAATCCATCGTTGCGTCAAACGTGGGGATCGTGTTTGCCGACGACGATACCTGGGGCGTGCCGTCGGGTGGACGCCTGGAAGGGCCCGTCGAGGACGGCGGCCCCAACGTGAACCTACCGATGATCACCGACGAGCTGTTCATCACAAGTAAGGTCGAACACTGGAGCGTGGAGCTGATGTTCATCAGCCGGTCTCGGCCGTTCCATCGCGGCGGATACATGGAGGTGTTTGCCGGGGTCCGGTACATGGAATTCGATGATGACATGTTCAACATCGACGCTCGGGTCAGGTCAACCGAGGTCGCTGAAGAGGACGAGGAGCCCGAGCCCGCTCAGATTACCGCGGCAGATCGCGCACGCAATATCCTCGCCGACAGCAACTGGAATACCAGCGCGCAGAATCACATCATTGGTCCGCAGGTTGGAGTACGGTTGTTCCGCAAGCGCGGCCGGTTGATGGTCTCGACCGAGGGGCGGTTCTTTGCCGGCTTCAATTCCCAAAACCTGCACCAGGTCGGCACGCTCGGCACCGAGCTGTTGACGCCGGTCGATGAACGCGGGCTGGGTGAGCCGGCCCAAATGCTCACCACCGACTTCGACTACGTCAGCTATCTCCACCAGTGGAGTCCGGCAATCGAAATTCGGGCGGAAGCCCGATACCAGTTGACCCGCTCCGTTTCCGTCCGGGCAGGCTGGACGGGGATCTGGATGGAAGGCATCGCCCGGGCTTCCGGCCTGGTCGACTACTCCCTGCGTCAGGACTCGGTAATGGGGTTGCTGGTCGACAACAATCGCCAGAACGTGTTTGTCCACGGACTGACGCTGGGGATCGACGTGAATCGGTAGCGGCCCATCAAGTCTGCACGAACAGACTGTAGGACGGATTCCCAATCCGTCGCCAAGATTCACGACGACTGATAAATCCGTTTCATGCAGACGGCTTACAAACCCGTCCTGCACTACCAATCCCGGTCACATAGCCTGGATCGATCTTCGTCAATTCTTCCACCAGAGCGTCGACGGTGTAGTGAATCTGCTCTTCGGTGTGCAGCGCGGTGATGAAGAACCGCACCCGCGCGGCATTCTCCTCGACCGCCGGGTGCAAGATCGGCTTGGCGTTCACTCCTCGGTCGAACAGTGCTTTGGAAAGCTCCAGGCAATGCTGCGAATTGCCTAGGATCACCGGCACGACTGGCGTGGCGCGGCTGTGCCCGGTGTTCAGCCCGTACTCCTGGCACAAGCGAAGGAACAACCCACTGCGATCGCGGAGTTGCGAGACGCGCTGGGGATTTGCCTCCAACAGGCGCAAGGCGGCCAGCGCCGCAGCGGTATTGGCGGGCGAGATGCCCGTGGCGAAAACGAATCCCGGCGCAGTGTACTTGAGATACCGCACCAGGTCCTTGCTTCCGGCGATGAAACCGCCGCCGCTGCCGAGCGCCTTGCTGATCGTCCCCATCAACACCTCAATGTCGTTGCTTGGCACGTTGAAGTGTTCGGTCAGGCCGCGGCCGGTGGCGCCCATCGTTCCAAGCGAGTGGGCTTCGTCGATCATCAGCATCGCCTTGTGGCGCCGCTTGACCTCGACGAACGCGGGCAGGTCGGGGAAGTCGCCGTCCATACTGTAAACGCCTTCGATGGCGATCAGCACGCGGCGGTATTCGTGGCGGTATTGCGCAAGCAGTTCATCGGCCACCTTGGGGTCGTTGTGTGCAAAGGGGCGCCGCCGAGCGCCCGAGAGAATGCTGCCCTGGATGATGCTGTTATGCACCAAAGCGTCGTGGAGGATCAGGTCGCCGGGGCCGAGCAAGTGGCCGATTACCGTTTCGTTGGTGCCGTGTCCGGCCGGGAAAACGACGGCGTCTTCGGTGTGGAGGAACTCGGCAATGGCCCGCTCCAACTCGAGGTGCAGCGGGTTCTCGCCGGAGACCAACCGGCTGGCCGAGACGCTGGTGCCGTAGCGTTCGATGGCGTCTTTGGCGGCCCGCGCTACGGCCGGATCGCCCGAGAGCCCGAGGTAGTTGAAACTCGAGAAGTTGATCAGCTCCCGGCCGTCGACCCTCGTGCGGTCGTTCATCACGCCGTCGTGTACGGTGAAGAAGGGGTTGTACTGGCCGGCAGCCTCGGCCGCCGCCAACATTTGCTTCAGCCGAACGATCTCGGGGAATCGGTCGAGCCGATAGGAGGCTTCGGGGATCTCGACGTCGGGTGCGCGAACCGGCCGGATGCGAGGTTCGGTCCCCAGGTGCTTCTCCACCGCTTCGACGAGTTGCCTGGCGGTGTGGAGGTCGGGGAATATCTCTTCGGGCAAACGGCCGCCGAAGCGTTCTTCGATCGAAGCGAGTATCTCCATGCGTTCGAGCGAATCGAGTCCCGTTTCGACAATCGGCGCGTCGAGGGTCAATCCGACCGCCCGCTCCTTGGCGACGCGGCGAATCTCTTCAAGCACCACTTTGGTCGCCGGGCTCTCGCTCACGCGGCGGTCGTCGGTGGAAGGGGCCACGCCACGGCCGGGCTTCACGGTGGGTTGGCGAATTCCTTCGCCCTTGACGGGCTTGCCGACGGGACCGACAGGCTCTTCCGCGTCGCCGGCGCGCCACTGGCCCACCACCTCGAGCGAACCGTCAAGGTAACCGTCGCGACAGGCGTATCGCCGGATTTTTCCACTGGAGGTTTTGGGGATGCTGCCCGCCTTCAGCAGCACGATGGCGTCGAGTCTCAAGTCGTGTTCGGCGGCGACGTCGCGGCGGATCGCGTCGAAGATGGCCGCTTGGTTGGCCGTCTTATGTCGTTGCACTTCCTGGGTGACAACGAGTTGTTCGTGGCCGTCGGCCTCGACCGTGAAGGCGGCCCCGCAGTCGACGCGGAGCCGCTCATGGGCGTGCTGGACCGCCCGTTCGATGTCCTGCGGATAGTGATTCACTCCGCGCACGATGATCAGGTCCTTGATGCGGCCGGTGACGAACAACTCCCCGTCTTGCAGGAAGCCGAGGTCGCCGGTCCGCAGAAAGGGCCCTTCGCTGGAACCTTTCAGGCGGGCGCGGAAGGCGGCCTCGGACTGTTCCGGCTGTCGCCAATATCCCTGGGCGACACTGGGACCGCGGACCCAGATTTCGCCCACGCGATCAGCAGGACACGCTTTCCGGTTTTCCGGATCGGCGATAATGATCTTCTGGTCGGGCAGGTTCTTGCCACAACCGACCAGCGTGCGCACCCCACGGTCGTCTTCCGGGGCGACGTCAACGACCCGGCCCTCATTGAGCGCCGCCGTCTCGAAGGTCCGAATCACCGGTGGTTGGCCGGCATAGCCGCCGGAAACGATCAACGTGGCTTCGGCCAGGCCGAAACACGGATAGAACGCCTCGCGGCGAAAACCACACGGCGCGAACGCCTCGGCGAACGCCTCCAAGGTTTCGGCGTGGACCGCTTCTGCGCCGTTGAACGCCACTTCCCAACTGCTCAGGTCGAGGGTCTTTCGCTGCTCGGGCGTGATTTTTCGGACGCACAACTCGTAAGCGAAATCGGGGCCCCCGCTGGTCGTGCCGCCGAAACGCGAAATGGCCGACAGCCAGCGATACGGCTTCTGCAAGAACGACACCGACGACATCAGGACGTTCGGCCGGCCGACGTACAACGGCTGCAAGATCCCGCCGATCAGTCCCATGTCATGGTAGCTGGGAAGCCAGAACACTCCTAGCCCGCTGCACGTGTGTTCGAATGAATAAGCGATCAACGCCGAATTGTGGACCAGATTCGCATGGTTGAGCATCACGCCCTTGGGCGTTCCCGTTGAGCCCGACGTGTACTGCAGAAATGCAAGCGTATCGCCGTGCACCTCGGGCATCTCCC
>JAUWWA010000264.1 GCA_030617125.1 Pirellulales bacterium
CCATAGCTTACTCCATGTCGTCAGCATTCTTGATGATATGGTAACCGGATCGTTGCGGCGAGGCAATCCCACGGTTCGGAAATGGTCGCCGTGGGGATTTGCGGGGGGATTGGGGGTCGGACCGATGGTAGTCGGTAGGCCAGCCTTTCGCGCAGTTGCTCAGGCTTCATCGAGACACCCGAGGCGAACCTTTCCGCCGCCATGCACCTATTCAGCAGCAGCTATACCGGCTGATTCAACCGCCGACACCGCCGTGCCCCAGTTGCAGCGCCTGCGAGCCCGGCCGTCGCAAAGACAGATCGTGGTCGTGGTTGCCGAGCACTGCGTCAGCGACTCGGCCGCTTGGACAGCGGGCCGCCGCAGCGAGGATGCCGCCCGAATACCCGACGCAGAGGTCCTACAACGTCCAGCCCTCGCGGTAAGAGCGTCGGAGGTACTCGTCGGCTGCCGGGCAGTTGGTCGCCTTGAGGTTCTCGGCGTCCCACAGGAGTTTCTCGCCGGTGCGCAGCGCAACATTGCTCAGCAGGGCTGCTTCGGTCAAGGCGCCGGAGTAGTCGAAATTGCAGGTGGTTATCCGGTCGGTCTTGCAGGCCCGGATCCACTCCCGATGATGGCCGATCGAGTCGGGGATCGTCGGCGGGGGGCGCTCGAAGTCGGCGTACTGGGACTCGGGCAACAGCCTGTGCCGGTGGTAGTCGGAAAGCAGCATGCCCTTGCTGCCGACGAACAACACGCTGCTGCCCCACTGGGGCACGTTCCGTTCTTTGACAATCGCCGGCCAGGCGCCCCCGTTGCACCAGTGGAGGGTCACCGGCGGCAAGTCTCCGCGCGCGGCGTACTCCTGCCTGACAACAGTCCAGCGGGCGGCACTTTCCGGGTGAACGGGCCCCTCGGCTTCGACCGTGGATGGATGACGCAGCTTCAGCGCCCAAAACGCAAGGTCGCAATAGTGGCAGAAGAAGTCGCCGAGGTTGCCGTTGGCGAACGTCCACCAGTAGCGCCATTTGAACGGCGCATAGGCCGGGTGATAGGGCCGCTCGGGGGCCGGGCCAAGCCAGAGATCCCAGTCGAGGTTCTTGGGGACCGGCGGCTTGTCGGTCGGCGCGTCCGGTTGACTTACGTCCTGCGGCTTCTGCGGGCCGTCGAACTTTGCCCCCAGCCAGACATACACCTCGCCGACCAGGCCGATCGCACCGCACTGAACCAACTCGACCGCACGACGATAATTCCCCAGCGCATGAATTTGCGTGCCCATTTGGGTGGCGAGCTGGTTCTTCTTGGCCAGTTCGGCCATCGTACGGGCTTCAAGGATGTTGTGGGTGAGCGGTTTTTCGCAGTAGCAGTGTTTGCCCGCCTTCATCGCCGCCACGCCGGCCAGGGCGTGCGTGTGGTCGGGAGTGCTGACCACCACGGCGTCGATCTGCTGGTCCACTTCATCGAGCATCCTGCGGAAGTCCGCATAGGTTTTGGCCTTGGGGAACTGCTTAGCCGCCTCGCCGAGCCGGTTCGAGTCGACGTCGCACAGGGCGACGACGTTTTCGCGGCTGACACCCTTGAGGTTTGCGCTTCCGCGCCCGGCGACGCCGACTACCGCGACATCGAGCTTCTCGTTGGGCGACTGGCCCCTTGCCGGGCGACCCGACAGCCACAGGCCGACTCCGGCCAGGGTCGTATTTCGCAACATCCGGCGACGAGTAATTTCTTTTGACATGGTAGACCCTCCCGGGACAAGTTGTCGGTCAGTCCATTTCAGTCGTTTGGCTCTTCAAGTTCTAGGTGCGACCGCCGCACTCAGCTAAAGGCCGAGAACACCAACCAGCTTAGTCAGACGTTACGACCCCTGCAAGTGCCCAGATGCCCGCCGGCCGGCGGCATCTCGGCGGATTTGCCCCGCAAGAGGTGTTCTTGCGTTGCTCTTTGCTGTAACTGGCTGCTCGTAAACGGCTTGCGTCGATCTGGACGCCTGAGCACTGCGACCGGCGCATTGCCGGATGTTGCCCTTGGTCCGGCGCGGCGGACGCGGCTATCTTGTCCCTCGACGGCAGGTTCGCAGGGAATCTTGCTGTTTGAGCAGGCCGTGTTCTACGTTATGATACGCGTCGAAAACCGGTGCACGGAGGCACAACATGACGGCCGGCGACGCGGCAAACGACTCTCGATGGCTTCTGGTGCTCGGAGCACTGCTGGCGGCGGTGATTTTCGTCTATCCGCTCTCGCTAGACATCCCGCTGCTGGATCCCGACGAAGGATTCCACGCCGCGGTTGCCCAGGAAATGGTCGAACGAGGCGATTGGGTCGTGCCTAGCCTTCTGGGGCAACCGTTCCTCGACAAGCCGATTCTTTACTCCTGGGCCGAAGCGCTTTCGCTGCGCGTGTTCGGCTTCAGCGAAGCGGCCGTCCGACTGCCGGGACTCCTGTTCGCACTGCTCGGCGCGGTCACCACCGCGATCGTCGGCTGGCGGATGTTCGGCTTGGTGGTGGGGCTGCTGGCCGGCGTGTTCTACACTACCATGATCCTGCCGACGGCCTTGGCCCAGGCCGCCGCGCACGACGTTGCACTGATCCCCTGGATCAACCTCGCCTTGCTGCTGTTTTGGGAATCCGAAAAAAGGGGACATGCTGCTTCGTTGTTTGCAGAGGCCGATCGAAGCGAATCCGGTCCTTGCGGCAAAAAAGCACCATGTCTCCTTTTTCTGCTCGCCATCGGAGTGCTGCTGGGGCTGAGCGTGCTGACGAAGGGGCTGGTCGGCGTGGCGCTGGTCGGCGTCGGCTACGGCTGCTACCTGCTGGTGACGCGGCGGCTGACGATGGCCGTGTGTCTGCGCGGCGCGGTGGCATTGGGCATCGCCGCAGCGGTCGCCTCGGCGTGGTACATCGCCGTCGAGCTGCGCAATCCCGGCTACCTTTATTACTTCTTCGTCGAGCGACACCTGCTGGGCTTCGCCATCGACACGCAATCGCACGGCGGCGAAGCGTGGTGGTACTACCTACCGATCCTGCTCGGAGGCGGACTGCCTTGGATCGCCTATTTGCCGATTGTCGCGCTGGACAATTGGACGCGCCGGAAGGGTTCAGGGTTCAGGGATCAGGAAGCAGTGGGCAGTAGGCAGAAGGTAGTGGGCAGTGGATGGAGCCGTTTCGGCTTTCTGTTCTTCCGCCTTCCGCGCTGGTTCTTCACCTCGCGCGAAGCGCGGGAACAACGGGTTGCAGGGGGCCCTGATAAACCATTCACCATTCCTCATTCATCATTCATCACTCCGCCTCGATCCTCTTCCGACAACGGCGCGACCGCACTGCTATGGTGCTGGCTGATCGGCTGCACGGTGCTGCTCTCGCTGGCGTCCTCGAAGCTGGTCACGTACATCTGGCCGGTTTTCCCGGCGGTGGCGATCCTGGCGGCGGTGGGCTGGGGCCGCCTGATCGACGGCACCTTAAGCACGACGGCAAAACGGATGCTGTTTTGGACCTTTGCGTTGTCGTGCGCGGCCGGGCCGGTAGTGCTGCCGGCGGCATTGCTGGTGGCGCAGCGCGAAGTCGCGATACGGTTCTCGTGGCCGATCTGGGTGGCGACGGCCGCGGCCGCCGCCGCCGCGACACTGCCGCTTCTGCCGCTGATCGGCGGGCGGTTTCGTGCCGCGGTCTCCACGGGGGCGGTCGCGCTGGCCGTGCAGTTCGCCGTGGTGATGACCGTTGTGCTTCCCCCCGTCGCGGCCACTGTTTCCGCCCGGGACCTGGCGAACCACTTCAACCGGCTCGGCCGGCTTCCGCCGAAGCTGCTCGTGGCCGAATCGCGGATCGGGTCGCTGGTGTTCTACCTCGAGGACGATCTTCGGGCTGGTTTGCGGAGCGAGCAACTTCAACGGGTGTATTGGCACGAGTTCCCAGCCCCCGAACCCGGCACGCTGCTCGCATTGCCCGAATGCCGCGTGGATCGAGCCGCCCGTTACGTCGATCTCGACGGGCTTCCGTATGAGTCGACCGGCCAGCACCGGCTCTACCATGCGAACGACGTGGCGCGACGGCAGTTGAGGATTGTCGCCGACCACGAAACTACGTTGCGCCATTAATCGAATCACCGTTCAGCCATAA
>JAUWWA010000373.1 GCA_030617125.1 Pirellulales bacterium
GAGCACATACCGGAAGCGGCCGCCGGGTGTAGGCCGCTTGCGGGGTCGATCGGGGTTCCAGCCACCCGGGCGACGCGTGACGGTGGCTCGAAGGAGCCGCCGAAACTCCTCGTCCGTCATGGGCCGGCGGGGCTCACCAGGGCGACGCTTCACGCCACGAAACGGATTGGCCGGAATCAAGCCCTGCTCAACAGCCCAGTTGAAGGCGCGCTGGACGACACTGATGATATTGAAACGGGTCCAGTCAGACGCCCATTGGGGGTTGGCGTCGAGCCAGCCGGTCAGGTGCAGGGATCGGCAGTCGCGGACGAGACGAAACCCGTGGGCCTCGGCAAACAGTTGGAGGTAATGAAGGTGGAGGGCGTACGTGTCCGGAGAGTAGGGCCGTTTGGAATGGGTAAGGTGCAAGTCGATGATTGATGCAACAGTGTGGTCACAGCTCTCGACGGGCGGGTTGGCCGCTCGCTCGGCCATCAGTTCGTGCCAACGCGTGAGCGCGGCTTGCTTGTGTTCGCGCCCGCGGGCGAGCTTGACCTGCCGACCGTTGACCTTGACGTACCACCAGCCGTCGGAGCGGCGGAACCAGGGATGGGATTTCCGAGGCATGGGCGAACCCTCCAGTGCAATAGCTGCAAAAGTCAACGACGTGGTGCACTGGAAAGGCTCATGGCAGCTATCCGTCCGGCGAGAAACCGAACGGAAAGCCTTTCGGGACGAGAGGATCTCGCGGGAAAGGTGCAACGAAAGGTGCAAATCGCCCTGTCGTCGCACCATTTTCCCGGCATATCCGAGACGCAAGTCATTGTTGCGTCAAGGTTTGCATCAAGTGGGCGATGGCGGGCTCGAACCGCCGACCCCTAGCTTGTCGAGCTAGTGCTCTAACCAAACTGAGCTAATCGCCCGATTCTGTACTATTCCTGCACCATGTTCTTCCGGTTCCAGCATGTCGGTGGTCGCGTGGACGGCCTTGCGACCGTGACCTGCATAAGTGTGGCAAGATCGGTCGCGTAAGTCAATGGACCCGGAGCGGGGCGGGCGGGTTGCCCTGGGCCGGCGGGTCGCCCGCTCCGGTGAACCGCTCTTAAATGTGGCGAACCTCTCTGGAGCGGAATTCACCTTGCCGTATACTGAGGCGTTGAGATTCCCTTGTTGGGGCTGCTTGCGGCGTCCTTTGTACCAACGGCCGACCCGGCGAGGAAGCAGGAAAAATGGGCAATCTGGAGAACATGCTAAAAGTCAGTCTCCCCGACGGAAACATACTCGAATACGCCAGCCGCGTGCGGCCGATCGATATCGCCGCCGATATCTCCCCCGGCTTGGCCAGGGCCACTTTGGCGGCCGAGGTCGACGGCCGGCTGCTCGGGGCCGACGCCTTGTTGCCCGCCGATAGCGAAATCGCGCTGCGACTGCTCACGCAGAAGGACGCCGAGACGCTCGACGTGATGCGCCACACCGCCGCGCACGTGATGGCCCGGGCGGTGATGCGGCTGTTCGACGGCGTGCAGCTCGCCTTCGGGCCGACCGTCGACGACGGATTCTACTACGACTTCGAGTTGAAACACCCGATCTCCGACGACGATTTTCCCAAGATCGAGGCTGAGGTGGCCAAGATCATCAAGGAGGACGAGCCGCTGGAGCGGGTCGACATGGACCGCGACGAGGCGATCCTCTTCTGCACGGACCTGGGCCAGACGCTCAAGGTCGAGCACCTTGAAGACGGGCTGGCCGGCGAGGAGTCGGTCTCGTTCTACCGGCAGGGCGAGTTCATCGATTTGTGCCGCGGGCCGCACCTACCCTGCCCCAAGGCGATCGGAGCCTTCAAGCTGCTTTCGGTCGCCGGCGCCTATTGGAAAGGCGACGCGGCGCGACAGCAACTTCAGCGCCTCTACGGCACCGCCTGGTTCAACAAGCAGGACCTCAAGGCGTATCTCCGGCGCGTCGAAGAGGCCAAGCGACGCGACCATCGCGTGCTGGGGAAGCGGCTCGAGTTGTTCCTGATCGAGCCGGAGGTCGGTTTGGGGCTGGTGTCGTGGTTGCCCAAGGGAGCGATCGTCCGACACGAGTTGGAAAGCTTCATCCACGCCGAACTGATCGGAAACGGCTACCAGATGGTCTACACACCGGTGATCGGGAACGTGCATTTATTCGAGACTTCCGGGCATTTTCCGTACTACAAAGACAGCCAATTTCCGCCGATCGAAATGGCCGACGGCGACCGCTACCTGTTGCGGCCGATGAACTGCCCGCACCACATCAGAATCTACCAGTCGAAGCCGCGCAGCTACCGCGAGTTGCCGCTGCGGCTGGCCGAGTTCGGCATGGTTCACCGGTTTGAGCAGTCGGGCGAACTGAGCGGGATGACCCGCGTTCGCGGCTTCACCCAGGACGACGCCCACATCTTCTGCACCGAAGACCAGGTGGCCGACGAATTCCGCGGCTGCATGAAGATGACCCAGTTCGTGCTGCACACGTTAGGGCTGGACGACTATCGCGTGCGACTGGGTGTTCGCGATCCGGCAAGCGACAAGTACGTCGGCAAGCCGGAAGACTGGGACCGCGCGGAAGCAGCCTTGCAACAGGTCTGCCGCGACGTGGAATTGCCAAAAATCGAGGTCGAGATCGGCGAGGCGGCGTTTTACGGGCCGAAGGTCGACTTTGTGGCCGCCGACTGCATCGGCCGCGAGTGGCAGTTGGGCACCGTGCAGTTGGATTACAACCTGCCGGGGCCGGATCGGTTCGATCTGCGGTACGTCGGCGCCGACAACCAGCCGCACCGCCCGGTGATGATCCACCGGGCGCCGTTCGGCTCCTTCGAGCGGTTCGTCGGCATGCTCATCGAGCACTTCGCCGGCGCGTTTCCGCTGTGGCTGGCCCCCGAGCAGGTCCGGGTGTTGGTGGTCAGCCAGAAGTTCGAGCCCGACGGCCGCGACGTGGAAGGGCAATTGGCCGTTGCGGGGCTGCGTGTCTCGGGCGACTATCGCGCGGAGAAGATCGGCGCAAAGATCCGCGACGCACAACTCGAGCTGATCCCGTACATGTTCGTCATCGGCGGCCGCGAGATGGAACACCGCACCGTCGCCGTACGCGACCGCCGCGAAGGAGACCTCGGCGCGATGTCGATCGAAGAAGCGATCAGGACGCTCCGGGCAGAAATCGAGGCCAAAACGGTGCGTTGAC
>JAUWWA010000004.1 GCA_030617125.1 Pirellulales bacterium
CTCTCGTCGACGTGTGGGCCTCGGTCGCAGTCATTACGGTTGCGTATCGGTGTGTTGGTTGTTCTCGTATCCGACGACGACGAGCCGGCCCGGCTCGAGCGTCCCATCCACGGGCTTCACTTCAACGAAACCGTCGGCGGACAATCCCGGCTCGACCACGACGTACTCCAGCGCGCCGTTGTTCTCGACCTGAACTCTCGAGGTCCCGTCGGCGGAGAGAGACCGTGCGCTGATGGGCACGGCGATCACGGCCCCCTCGGTCGATTCGATCGGAATCGTCAGCCGCAAGGAGAAACCTTCCAGCCGGGTGGTGGTCTTGTCGACAGCGACCTCGAAGTAAAAGTGGTACCCGTCGACTCCGTGGGTGCCGGGGGTGGGGGCCACGCGTTTCACGACACCGGTGGCTTTGATCCCCAAGGCCCGTTCATCAATGTTCACTGCCATGCCCGGCTTCACCAGCGGTGCCGCGTTGAGCGGGAGGGAGGAGTCAATCGATAACTGGTTGTCCGTCACCGACATCACGGGCCCCTTCGCCAGGTCGCCGACCAGGGCCGTGACTTCCTCGACGCGGACAGGCAGGGTGGGAATAAAAACGATCTCGTCGACCGGCACCTGCACGCCAACCTTGCGTTTGGCGGCCTCCAGGTCGGCGGCCAGTCGATCGGCCCGTTGCTTGGCCAGTTGGGCGTCAAGATCGGCGATCTTCTGTGCGTTCACGGCGGTCTGCACGGTCACTTCACCGTCGATCTGAGCGGCCTTGGCGGCCGCCCAGGCCAGTTCGAGCTGCTTCTGGGCCAGCTTGACTTCCCCTGCCGCGGCCTCGACGTTCAGTTCACTCTTCAGGCGAGTGGCGAACGCGCCGGCGCGAGCCACTTGGAGTTGCGAGTCGGCCGCCGTGCGGGCGGTCCTGGTGGCGTACGGATCCAGCACCACGATAGCCCGGTCGGAAATCTTTGCGGCAATGTCGGCCGCAGCAGCTTTCTTGGCGTGTTCTGCGCTGGCGCGTGCAGATTCCAGCGCCAGGGGCTCGCCTCCCCGCAACAGTCGATCCCGGGCCAGCACCTTGGCCTCCACCTCGATGGCGACAATCTTATTGGCGTGCTCTGCCTTGGCGCGTGCGGCTTCTACTGCCCGGGCGGCGACGGCCGCGGCGTCGGCGGAGGCCAACTGATTCTTGGCCGCCTCGGCGAAATCCCGTTCGAGGGTCCGGATCTTTGCGAGTTGGTCGGTCGTCGGCCCGAACGGCTCCCAGCCCACCCGGCCGTACCACTTGGCGACGGCCGCGCAGGTCTGTTGGTCGTAGGTCCCGTCGACGGGCCCGGGGTCGAACCCCATCCGCTTGAGCGCTTCCTCCAGGTGCCGAACGTCATCGCCCGAAATGCCGGGGACAAGGTCGCGGTACGCCGGGATTTTCCCCTGGAGCACGAACACCGGACGACCCGAAGCGGTGAGCATGACGCTGCCTTCCTCGAGTTGCTTGTTCCGCAACGGCAGCGTGGTGAAAAGGCCCGGGCCCGGTTTCAAGGCGGACGGTGCGATCGAGATCGGTTGCGGCAGACCGAACCGAGCCGTGCCTCGCGTGACGATGTTCGAGCTTAGCACGCGCTTTTCGACGGGGACGAGAATCGGCGACGGTGTTGGAGGCGCCGTTCGCGCGGCGGCCTCGGCGGGAGATTGAATGCGCGATCCCGCCACCCAACCTGCTACCGCCGCAACCGCCACGAGCACCAGGACAACGAACAGGACGAAGATCCGTTTTCTGCTCATGATTACCTCAACTGATTGCCCAGCGTATGATCTCTTGCGGTGCCGCCGCTCACTTCACTTCACGAGCATACAATTCCCTCTCGATTTGCTCCTCCACCGGATCGAAAATTTCCTCTTCCAACTCAAAGCTGATCGCGGCGACCCTCCGCTCATAGTCCTGGAGCTTCTTCAGCGCGGCCCGCTGTTCGGTCGACAACTTTTCCAGCGGGACCGTACCGCCGTCGGTGATGGCGTAGAACCGCTCGCGGATGTCGGTCTCGACCTCGTCCGGATGGTTGTAGTCGAAGCCAGCCTCGCGCATCTTGGCGGCATACTTCCGAAGGGCCGCTTTCATGCGCGGGTCCTTGTTGATCAGGGCGTTCAACGGGTTGTAGTAGGTTGCCTTTAATTGTTCGAGCTTGAAGACCTGCTCGATGGCCTTGCGGGTGCAACCACCACAGCGCGAGAAGTCCTCGACCTCGAGCCCCACCGCGAACGACGCGTCGGTATTCTCGCCGAACAGAGAGCGGTTGTAGGCAACCTGATCGGCGGGCGACAGGTTTTTGTAGATCTGCACGTTCTTTTCACCCAACCCTACTCTGCCCGGGCAGTAGCCCTCGGTAAGCTGTGGGGCGGCGCCGGTGTACAGCGTCGAAACGCCGAACCCATACTTGGCGATGAACTCTTCCTCGCTGACGCCGGGAAGCGACTTATCGGCAGCCATCCCTCTGCGCACGGTCTTGTAGTCGACGGCGACGTACTCGAACCCTTCTTCACGCATGTACTCGGCAATCAGCGCTTCGACCCGCTCGACGGCCTGGACGAGCGCCTTGGTGGTCAAGCCGAACTCCTCTTTGCCCGGCTGCTCGGCCGGCTTTTCCTCCGTCTCCCCGCCGGTTGTCTGCACGGTCGGCGTCTCGCCGCCGTTCTCCGTCGAACCGTTGCCGCAACCGGCCATGCCGATCACAAGGATCGCGACCAGCACGGTCGCGACGACTGCTACTGTTGGAATCCCTTTCGTCACGTCGTTTCTCCTATCCGCTCAAGGTGGGGGCGCAAGAGTCCGCTGTCCCGAGGGCAGGTGACTCGCGAGCTTGCTCCCGGGCGATCAATCAGTTCTCCGTACCCAGCACCTCTCCGGTTCCCATGTCGATGATGACGTCGATTTCCGATCCGTCGTCCGCGATCACCTCGACGACGATCGTCTTCTTGCCGAGTTTTCTTTCGACGGCTACCGCCGTGACTTCTCCCGGCACCTTCTGAAGTGCGATTTCCTTTGCCTTTTCGTCGCTGATTTTTCGAACCGGGGCAGCTTGCGCAACGGGTTCTTTCGATTCTTCCATCGGCGCAATCTGTACTTTGGCAGGCGCTCTCAACGTTCCTTTCTCGGTGTCGAAAATGTCATAGCCAAAGGCGGTCAGCACCAAAGTGTCCTCTCCGATCAGCCCAATTCCGAGGGCGTGGGTCTTGAACGTTTCCGCACCTTTCGGCTCGCTCCAATTGGTTTCACGTACTTTGATACAGTCCTTGAAGGTGCCCGCCGGCGTCTTCACGGTCAGCCCCATCTCCCAGTTTTCGGCTCGCTCCATGGAATAGCCTTCCGCCAATTGCTGGTAGTACTTTGCTCCCAGGAGAAAGGTCCCGGGCATAAAGATCCCGGGCTTCGCCAGGCCGTTGTCGTCGGGCTGGCCCGCCATCCACCCTCCCTCGTGACTTACGACTTCCGTGCCCTCGTCATTGTAGATGTCGGTTTCGTCTCCAAAGTCGTACAGGTTGCCGGTCTTCTTGTCGATGGCGAAGAAGGTCCTCGATGTCTCTTTTGGGATGCCGTCGGCCCATTCTTTTTCCTCGATGACCCTCGTCGACACCCAACCGATATCGGGAAGGAAGATTTTCCTGATTTTGTCAAGCACGGTAATCACCAAGGTGATCTCTTCGCCGTCCTCCGGTCCTTCGAGCACCAACTGGAAGCCCGGTTTGAGAATGTAGTAGGCCGTTTCCTCCTCGTCGACGAATTCGCAGTCCTGCAACCGAAAGTCTTTGGTGTACCCGGTCTCTTTGTCCTGCTCCGCATCGGCATGGCCCGACGGACCCCTTGCACTCAGTCGCGCGGTCGGCGTCTCGTTGCCGTTTTCTTCCGAACCGTTGCCGCAACCGACGATGCCGATCAGAAGGACCGTGACGAGCATGGTCAGAACGGTCATTACGGATTGAAATCTGCTTCTCATGCCATTTCTCCTATAGGTTGAGACTATCGAGGTCGGAGTCGTTCCACGATTGTCGTCGTGTTCTACCAAAGTATAGTGCCTTAATCCACTACGCAGGCTGCAACGCCTGTGTGGGGGGATTCCGAGCGGGCCCCAAAACGCAAGTACAGCGAGGGGATCACGAACAGATTGAGCAGCGTCGCCGTAACCAGCCCCCCCAGAATGACGATGGCCATGGGGTGCTCGATCTCGTTGCCGGGGATGGCGCCGGCAACCACCAGGGGCACCAGGGCCAGCGCGGTCGTGGCCGCCGTCATCAAGATCGGCGCCAGCCGTTCCCGCGCCCCGCGCAGGACGAGTTCCGGGCCGAAGGTCTCGCCTTCCTGCTGCTCGAGATGCTGGAAGTGATTGATCATCAAGATGCCGTTGCGCGCGGCAATCCCCAGCACCGTGAGGAATCCCACCAGCGAACCGAGCGAGATCACACCGGTGCCCGAGTACGCCGCCAGCACGCCGCCCACCAGCGCCGCCGGCAACGTCAGGAACGCGATCGTCGCCAGCCGCCAGCTCCCGAAGGACGCTTGCAGCAGGAAGAAGATCACGACCACCGCGACAACCGCCCAGGTCATCATCCGCTTCTGGGCGGCCTGTCGCTCCGCGTACTCGCCGATCAGTTCCGGGTGGTACTCGTGCGGGAATTTGATTTCCTGCAGGGCACGCTCCACGTCGGCCATGACGGAGCCGAGATCGCGTCCGCGCACGTTGGCGCCAACGTCGATTTTCCGCTTGAGGTGTTCCCGCTTGATCACGTTCGGCGTCGGGGCGATGCGCACGTCGGCCACTTCTTCCAAGCGCACGGTGCCGCCCGAAGGCGTATTGATCGGAAGCTCGCGGATGTCGGTCAGGCTGTGGCGCGTTTCGGGCGTGCTCCACACCTGGACGTCGTACGTGCGGTGGGCCGCGCAGATGTCGCCGGCTTCTTCGCCCGCCACCAGGTAGGCGGCGGCCCGGCGGACGTCGCCCGGCTTGATTCCATGGCGTTGGGCCGCGGCAAGGTCCACCTCGACTTCGATCTGCGGGATCTCCTCCTGGAGCTCCACGTGCAAATCCACGATGCCGTCGATCTTCGAAAGGGCCTGCTTTACTTCCTGCGACTTTTCGCGCAGCACGTTCAGCTCGCGGCCGTAAATCCGCACGGTGATGGCTTCGTGAGATCCTGTGAGCACCTCGCGGATTCTCTCTTTCAGGTAGGTCAGCACGTCACGATAGAGCCCGGGGTAGCCGTCCACCGTCTCCTGAATCTTGTCGACCGTCTCGTCGTAATCGACCTTGGGATCGACGCTGATCCAGTTCTCGCCGAAGTACATGCCGACGACCTCATCCATGATCAGGGCCTGTCCGATGTGGGCCCCAAAGTTTCGCACTCCCGGAATGGCCCGCAGCTCCTTGCTGCCCTGGATCGTGATCCGGTTCATTTCCGGCCAGGAGGTGCCGGGCTTCGTGAGCCAGTGCATCAGGACGTCCCGCTCCTTGAACGAAGGCAGCAGCGACTGTCCGAGCAGTGGACACACCACGACCCCGGCCAGCACGAAGATGCCGACGGTGGCGTAGGCCGGGCGAGGCCGGTTGACGATCCGCGAAAGGACGGCCTGGTAGCCGTGTTGCAGCCGCCGGACCAGCGGGGACTCGCGGCGTTCCAGCGGCGCGTTGCGCAGGAGGATCAGGCCCAGCGCCGGCGTGACGGTCATCGCGACCACCGTGGACGCCGTCACCGCCAGGGCATACGAGAGGGCCAGCGGCTGGAAAAACGCGCCGGAGAGCCCCTGCATGAAGAACACCGGCACCAGAGCCATCACTTCGATCAACGTCGAGTAGATGATGACGTGGCGCACTTCGACCGAGGCCTCGAGAATAATCCTCGCAATCGATTTCGTGCTGCCTTCCTTGCGGGCCTGACGCAGGCGCCGCACGATATTCTCGATGTCGACGATCGCGTCGTCGACAACAGCCCCCAGGGCGATCACGAACCCCGCCAAAATCATCGTGTTGATGGTGGTCCCCCGCAGGAAAAGCATGAGCCCTCCCGCCATCAGCGACAACGGGATCGCCGTGCAGCTAATCAGCGCCACGCGCCACTCGTAGAGGAAGACGAACAGCACCAGAATTACGAGCACACTGGCGATCAACAGCGCCTTGGTGAGATTGTTGATCGACATCTCGATGAAGGTCGCCGGGCGAAAGATTTCGTGATCGATCTCTACGCCGGGAAGCCCGGGCCGCAGCGCGTCGAGCGCCTCCTCCACCCCGTGGGTCACGTCCAGCGTGTTGCCCCAGGGAAACTTCTCCACGATCAGCAACAACCCGATGTCGTCGTTGATGATCGCGTCGCCGATCATCGGTTGGTGATCCACCACGACGTCGGCGACGTCGCTGAGCAAGAGCGGCTCGCCGTCTTTCATCGCGACGACCACGTTGGCCAGTTGATCCGGCTTGACATCGTCTTTCTGATGGATGAGGGGCAAGACGTGCCGGATGGGGAGCCTTTGATTGGGGGTCTCCACCCAGCCCCCGCTGCCGATCACGTGTCCGTCGGAATACTGTAACAGCCCTATGTCCAGGGTGTCGGCCGTGGCCTTCAGGACCTGGTCCAACGTCACGTCGTGCTCTTTGAGCCGCTTCGGGTCGACTTGCACCTGGAGCATTTCCAGCCGCTCGCCCCAGATGGCCACGTTGGCGACGCCGGGGACGCGCATCAAGCGCTGCCGGATCGTCCAGTAGGCGATCATCGACAGGTCGATCACGGAATGTTCCTTCGACGAAATCCCGATCTTCATGCACCGGCTGGTCGCCGAGAGCGGCGGCAACATCACCGGCGGGCTTGCCCAGGTCGGCAAGCCGGGCGTCGCCAGCGAAACGCGCTCCTGCACCAACTGTCGGGCCTCGAGCAGGTCGGCCCCCCGCTTAAAATACAGCTTGATCGACGAGAGCTGGGGAACCGACTTGGAGCGCATCACGTCGAGCCCCGCCACCCCGTTGAGCGCCTCCTCCAGCGGAACCGTCACCAGGCCTTCCACCTCGGCGGGGGAAAGCCCCAGACACGGAGTCTGGATCTCCACCATAGGCGGCGCAAACTCGGGAAACACGTCCACCGGCGATTTGCGAAGCTCGCCGACCCCGAAGAAGATCATCGCCGCCGCGATGGCAAGCACGATGAATCGGTACTTCAGGCTCGTTCCCACGATCCAGTGCATCATCGTACAGTCTCCCTTCGCGGCTTAGTGTCCCATCTCGAACTCGGTGCCGTACAGCTCGGCCACTCCCACCGTAACCACCTCCGTGCCGGTGGGCGGACCGTCCGACAGGACCACCAGGTCGCCTTCGATGTAGTCGACTTCGATGTTGTGCCGCACGAAGAGCCGGGGCTCGGGGCTTGTGTACACCCAGGTTTTGCCGTGCGGATCGTAGAGCAGCGAGGAGTAAGGCACGACCATCCGCTGCGACTCGCTGCGCGACACCTTCGCCTCACGCACCGGGGTCGTCTCGACGCCCACCCGCTCCATCGCCTTCTCGGTCAGCGTGACGCGACTGAGTGCCGATCCCTCGACGTGCTCGACGTGGGCCGGCTCGATCTTTTGGTGCGCGCCCGAGTTCTGGCGGCACGCCGAAAGTGGCACAACGGCAAGGATCGCTGCCACAAACATCCATCGATTTCTGCGTTGCATAGTTTTCACCTTTCTGATGGCTGAAGTTTGTTCTTTACATTTCCCGGTCGACGCCGACGGGCTTCGACGCGACCTCTGGAGCCTCTTCTTCACGCTCTGCCGGCCCTTGCAGGTCCTCGAGGTCCGGGGCGGGCCTGGCCCCGGAAAGCAAGTACAAGGCGGGCACGCCGACCAGCGTGAACAACGTCGCACTGACCAGGCTGCCCAAGACGACGACGGCCATCGGGTGCACGATCTCCAGACCGGCGATGTTGCCGAAAAGCGCCAGCGGCAGGAAGACCAGCGCGGTCGCCACCGCCGTCGTCAGGATCGGCCCCAACCGCTCCCGGGTGCCGCGCATCACCAGCGCCGGGCCGGACCATTCGTGATCGCCCGGAGCGTCCTCCGACGTCTCCGCGAGATGCTGGTAATGGCGGACCAGCGTAATGGCGTTCCGCGTGGCGACCCCCAGCACCGCGACGCACCCCAGGAGCGACCCGAGCGTGACGATCCCGCCGCCTGCCAACGCCGCCACCGCGCCGCCCGTCAGGGCCAACGGCAACGTCAGGAAGACCAGGGTCGCCAGGCGCCAGCTCAGGAAGGTCGCCTGCAGGAGCAGGAAGATCCCGATTGCCGCGGCGACCGCCACGCTCAGCACGCGGCGCTGTACCGCCATGCGCTGGGCGGAGTGTCCCAGGAGTTCCGTGCGGTATTCCAGCGGGAACTCGATTTCTTGAAGGGCCCTTTCCACGTCGTGCGCCACCGCGGCAAGGTCGCGTCCACGCACGTTGAAGTCCACGTCGATGCGACGCGCGACTGCGTCTCGCTTGATGACGTTCGGGGCCGGCACGATCCGCACGTCGACCACTTCCGCCAAACGCACGTGGTCGCCGGTGGGCGTGTCGATCAGCAGCTCTTGAACGCTGGTCAGACTGTGGCGTGTTTCGGGCGTACCCAACACGACCACGTCGAACACCTTTTGTTCCTCGAAGAGGTAACTGACTTCGAAGCCCGACAGCAGGCAGGCCGCCGCCCGGCGCACGTCGCCCGGTTTGAGTCCGTGCTTCTTAGACGCGGCGAGGTCGGGCTCGATTTTCAAGGTGGGCTGTTCCACGGGGAGCTCGACTTCCGGACTGACGATGCCGTCGATCCGGGAAAGGGCCTGCCTCACCTCTTCCGCCTTGGCGGCGAGGACCTTCCAGTCTTCGCCGTAGATGCGCACGGCGACTGCCGTGTCCGACCCGGTCATCTCCTCTTGGAGCCGTTCGTTGGTATAGGTCAGCACGTCGACATCGAGGCCCGGGTAGCCCTCTACCGTTTCCCGAACCTTGGCCACCGTGGCGTCATAGTCGGCCGCCGGATCGAGGCTGACCCATAGCTGGCTGCAATTGACGTTGGACACTTCGTCCGACATCACGGCACGTCCCACGTGGGCACAGACGTTGCGGACTCCCGGAATGGACCGAAGCTCGCGGCCGGCTTGGCTGGCGATCCGGCCCATGGCCGGATGGGACATGCCGGCCGCCCCCTCCACTTCAACCATCAAGTCCGTCTCTTTGAACGTGGGGAGCAGCGACCCCTGACTGAGCCACGGCACCGCCGCCAGGCCGGCCACGACGATGACGACAAAGACGCCGAAAGCCAGCCCCGGTCGGCGGACCGTCCCGGCAAGGACCGTACTGTAGCCCCGTCCCAGCCATCCGACCAGCGGCGACTCGACGCGCTCCAGCGGCGGGCGGGCCAGGAGCATCAGGCACAGCGACGGCGTGACCAGAAGCGCCACCGCCATGGATACCACCAGCGCCAGTGCATAGGAAAGCACCATCGGCCGGAAGATGGCGCCGAGCACGCCTTCGATGAACAGGATCGGCAGCACGGCCAGCATCAAAATCAGCGTCGCGTAGATGACGGGGCTGCGAATCAGCAGCGCGGACTCGCGGATGAGCCACGCCGTCGACTCCTCGCTGCCGGCCTGGTCGCGATGCTTGCGCAGCCGCCGCGCAATGCCCTCCACGTCGATGACGGCGTCGTCGATCACCACACCCAGGGCGATGGCGATCCCCGCCAGGACCATCATGTTGATCGGCGCCCCGGTCAGGTAAAGCACGAGCCCGGCCGCCATCAGCGACACCAGGATCGCCACCGTGCTGATTAACGCGGTACGCCAGTAGAAGAGGAAGGCCAACAGGGCCGCTAGCACGAGACCGCCGCCGATCAAGAGCGCCGTGGAAAGATTGCCGAGGGCCGTCTCGATGAAGGTGGCGGGCCGGTAGAGCGAGGAGTCCATCTCCAGCCCGGAGAGCCCGGGCCGCAACGCGTCAAGTGCCTGCTCCACGCCCCGGGTCACTTCCAGCGTGCTGGCCCAGGGAAACTTCTCGATCACGAGCATCAGGTTGGGTTCGTCGCCGATAACGGCGTCGCCGATCAACGGTTGATGGTCTTCCACCACCTCGGTGACGTCGCCCAGTCGCTTCGTCGACCCTTCGATGGTCACATGGGCCAGGTCTTCCGGCGTGGAAATGGGTAAGAGGTGCCGGATCCCGAGCCGTTGATTGGGAGTATCGATGAACCCTCCGGTCCCGGGCGTCGACGCCTTGAGGAACTTCAGCGGCGAAAACCACAACGCGTTGCCGGCGGTGCTGATGACTTGATTCAGCGTGATGCCTTCCTCCCGCAGCCGCTCCGGGTCGACCTGCACTTGGAGCTGCCGCTTTCGCTGACCCCAGATCGACACGTTGGCCACCCCGGGGACGCCCATCAAGCGAGGCTGGATCGTCCAGCGGGCGAGCACCGACATCTCGATGTGGGAGAGCTTCTCCGACGAAAGCCCGACCGCCATCACCCGGCTTGTCGACGACAACGGGTTGAGCATGGCAGGCGGCTTCGACACGCCCGGCAATGCATACACCTCGATAAGCCGCTCTTGCACCATCTGCCGTGCGTCCAGCATGTCGGTCCCGGGCTCGAAAACGAGCACGATCGACGACAGCCCGGGAATCGACTCCGAGCGGATTTCATCAACCCACGACACCCCATTGAGCATGTCCGCCTCCAGGGGGACCGTGATCATGGCTTCCACTTCCTCGGCCGAAAGCCCCAGGGCTTCGGTTTGAATCTCCACGTACGGCCGGGAAAACTCAGGTATCGTGTCCACCGGCATGTCGCGAAGTTGCGTGAAGCCAAAGAACATGATCATCGTAGCGATCATAACCACCAGGAGTCGAAACTGCAGGCTCGACCCAACAATCCAACGCATCATTGGAAATCCCCCCGTGCAAGAAGAACCGCAAAAAAGAATGACAAAATCATAACTCCCAGTCCTTAATGTCGATGCTGTTGTAGTAATCGCCGGACACGCGGCTTACTCCCGAACGACGAAGAACAGGTGGTCGCAGTACGTGCCGAAATTGCCGTAGCACCCTTGACCACATCCCTAGGGATTCGCTGTTGCCTCGTTGCTCATCACGAAGACGGCTAGCATACCCATCAACAAGAGCAACAAGTCTCTGAGTTTCATCCGGACTCGAATGTTGGAATCAAACTCAGTAATCTATGATAATTAGGGGCGTAGGTGAATTCAAGGTACGGTCGCAAGAAAACAGACGGTGATGTTCTTGCGGCAGCAGCCGTTTTTGGGAGACTGTAGCAAGGGAATCGGGCATTCACTGTCCGGCTCGGGCATGATGGAGGGTTTGGGTTATGAGGCTTCGCGGGAATCGTTCGGTAAACCCCGCCCTTGACGCGGGTGGTATCCTGAGGGCGTGGCGTGAAGCGAGGTCCTTGGGAGAAAACCATGGAACGGAAAGGTTCACGGCGGGACTTGACCAAGGAACGCTATTGGCGGCAGATGCTCCGACGGCGGTGCTGTTCAGCCTGATTGCCAGTGCGAAGCGTCACAGTTTGAACACGTGGCGCCATCTCCGCGACGTGCTGATCCCCTTGGCCGACCTGAAGCCGGGCGAGTTGGAGCAACTCCTGCCCGATCGCTGGCAGCAGTCGCCCGAGACCTGACGCGTCTTCGCAATCCCACAACGCCCGCCCCCAACGGGCGTTCTTCACACGCCGACCGTGAGCCGATCGCTACTCTGCCCCATCGCCCCACTTGCCAGCACAGGGACGGGTTGGCCGAACGCTTACTTCGTCCGGGCAATGCTTGTGCCCAAGGCCCCGTGCGTGACGGCGCAATAGACCGATTCGCGATGCATTGGAAGCGTTCGCGTGAGCGTTCAGCGAGCCGCTGCCTGGATCGCGAGTGTCTTGCCGGCTGGCAGAATCGCCGGATGGGGTTGTGGGGAAGGACACCCATGTTGCACTAGCCCCGCAGAGGCATCGTTGGAGAGACTGGGGTTCAACTGGCATCGCCAACATTTTGGTGAAGATAGGATTACAGGACACCGTCAGGCTGCCCGCCGTCTCCGCGACCACCAGCCAACGCCGATCCCGACAGCTCCGAGCAGTGACCAGATGATGAGGGTTGAGGGTTCGGGGATGACGGTGTATACGTCCACTCGGGACGTGACGCCATCCGCGGTCTCACCGCCTGCGAACATCACCTTATTCCCGACCGAGACGGCTGCGAGCTTATCACGGGGCTGAGACAGGTGAAGCACTGACCAAGAATCGTTCACCGTGTCATACACATCCACAACATCGGACTTTGCACCGCCGATATACCCGCCCCCGAAGAAGACGTGGTGGCCAGCGGCCGCTGCAACAAGTCCTGATCGCGGTTGCGAGAGGTGTGCCACCATCCACTGGTCATTCTCCACGTCGTAGATATCGACGACATCGCTGAACGCAAACCCCGTGGTCACGCCGCCCGCGAAGAAGATATTATTCCCGCTAGACACTCCCGCGAATGTTGAGCGTGGTTGCGACAAGGTCGCCGTGGTCCACACCCCGGTATCGGCGTGGTAGATATCGACGCGATCCGTCATCACGCCACCTGTCTCAACGCGGCCACCGGCAAACATGGCGATTCCGCCGGTTGCGGCCGCAGCTAGGTGGTTGCGTGAAATGGAAAGCGAACTCGCTGTCCAAGTACCAGAGGCAACATCGTAGATGTCCACAACATCGCTCCAATCACCCGCCCAGCCCCCGCCAAATAGGATCTTGTTGTCCACAGCAGCCGCAGCGTGCTCCTGCCGCGGTGCATGGAGATGATCGAAATCGAATGTCGCAGTCTGGTCATCAAATACGAACGCAAAGTCTCGCGATCCGCCTTGGATAGAACCGCCCGCGAAGACCGCGACATCGCCTGTTGAGGCAGCCTGTTGATGATTAACTGCCTCGGGTAAGGAACCGGTGGACCAAGTGCCAGTCTGGATATCGTAGTAGTCGACACGATCAGTCGGGGCCCCACCGGTCCGGCCCCCTGCAAACAGTAGCCGGGTGGACGTTGCTGTCGCGGCGAGGCCCTTGCGAGCCTGACTCAACTCAACTATCTCGTGGCTGATGGTGATTGCCCCGTCCGCCCGCCCCACCCCAACCAGCACCAGCAGTGCCGTGAATCCAACGGTTACGCGTTTCATTTCTCCATCCCCTTTAACAAGGTCGATTGCCAGGAATGGACGTTCCGCTACCTCCTCTAGCCCGCTCGACCCCAATTCATGACAAAGAAAATGGAAATTTTTTCCAAAATGGCTCAGAAGGGGGATCCGCCAGACATCGCCCCAGGTTCCCCACGGCCGCCCGTATCGGCCCCCGCTCGCCTTCCTGGCGGTTTTCCCGCCCCCGCCCCCGGTCCGGATGGGACACACTGATCGATCGGTTGGACCTGGAGCGGGTATTCCCGAATGCGAAGCCGTAGGCGGTTGCCGGATGCGATAGCCTTCAACTATTGTAATCTACAATAGCAAGCGGCCATTTTCGGCTATTTCTAGGGCCAACTTGCCGAGTCGTGGAAGTGCTGAAACCCTTGTTTCATGGGGGTTTTCGGTGTTTCGTGGCATCGCGGGGAATCAGTGCTCTTGCCTTATGATTCCGCTGCTCTAACCATCTGAGCTACGCCGCCTGACCACTTCCAATCTAACACGTAGCGTCTGAGGGTCAAGGCGGAACGCGGGGACGCACAAGAGAGGAAGGACGAGGGAGGAGAGGACAGACGTGCGGGGACTTAGGGTCCCTGGCGAAGTACAGGCCGCGCAACGCAGTGCCGGGGCGTTTCCTGCATTGCTTAACCCATTCCTCGCGTCATACCGTGCCCGTCCCATGAGGGGTGCCGCTCTGCAGCAGGGCCATCGCATTAGTCACACTGGGTGGCAAGGACCTGGAGCAGGAAGTCGTTGTCCCAGCCGGCTCTTTTGCGTTTACCCTTCAACGAACCTTTCGATTTGTCTTGCTTGAGCAGGCTCAACGTGAAGCGACGGAGCATCGCCATGTTCTCCCCTGCGTGGCCTTTGCGGATTCGCGACTCGTCTTCTCGAAACACCAGACATTCAACACATGCAGCGGCCGAAGACCCTCGGCATGGTCGAACGAACGACGAAGCGTCTTGCCGTCGATCGCAATGCTCGTGTCCTTGAAGTCCTTTCGTAACGACCTGACCCACGCCAGGCAACACTGCTCGAACGCGTCGGGATCGAGCAACCCGAAGACGTGACCGAAGGTATCATGTGAAGGAATGCCGTTGGGCAATGCCAGAAACTTTCGGAAGAAATCCTCCTTGTGTTTGCCGAACTCCTCGATTTCCGTGAAAGCATCGCAGCCGGCCAGAACGCCACACAGCGACAGCACGATGATGTCGATCAGCTTGTGTCTTGTGGTGGGATCCCTCCTCGGATCGGGCAGCTCCTGGAAATGGTCGACGATAGAAAGGAGGTCTCTGTACCGCAGCCCTCCCCCTCGGTCGGGTGGAAATTCTTGCTTCTTGGCCATCTCTTGCCCTCCATGGCTGGAAAATCAAACCGTTAAGGGCATCAACTATCAAGAAACGCTTTTTCCGGAAACCCCCCCTTCGCTATTGTGATGCGATAGCCCTGCGCTCTGCAGCTGTTTGCCTTTTGCACGTGGAAGTGATATTATCATATTTGACTGGAATAACTTCCGCCTAGCGGTGGGCTAAACTTTGAAGCGGCAGATTGGCCGTTTATCGGGGCGGCATCGCTGCACATAGAAAACTCTGCCGACGCGTTCCTGCGGCGGTCCTACTAGACCGGCGATTCGAGGTTTGAGGGCGAGGAGATCCGATTGCGATGAATCCTGATGTCACGGTAAGCGCGGCGGGCATGCGGGTGGTGAAACTACTGACAGGTAAGCCGCCGCAAACCATTGCCGAGTTGATTCGGGATACGGGCGTTACTCGAACCGCCGTTACCGGGCAGCTTAGTGAACTGGTCGCGGCGGGTTTTGTCGAGCGCGATATCGAGCGATTGCCCGGCCGAGGCCGACCGCGACACCTCTACAAGACGACCGACGCTGCGGTGCGACTGTTGTTCGCCTACCGGCAGCGGATCCTTGTGCCCGCCATATGGCAAGCCATTGAAGAACTCGGCGGACGCGAAATGTTCGAGAACGTGCTCGAGCACGTCAGCCGCTCACTGGCCGATTATTATTCTCGCAGAATCACTGCCAAACAACCCAAAGAGCGGCTTCGACAACTGATCGGCTTGCTCGAAGAAGAGGGGGGGCTTGTCGAAACGCACGAGAGTGACAACCAACTCGTGCTACATAAGCGGAACTGTCCGTTCATTAGTATGGTCGACAAGAACCGGTCCGTATGCTACGTCGACCAGGAAATGATGTCACGGGTCGTCGGCCGGCCGGTTCGCCGCACCGCCTGCCGCCACGACGGGGATCCGTGTTGTACGTTCCAGATTGCGAGCCAAGAGTGAATTGGCGGCGTCGGTTTTTTGGGGGCGGTGATTCATCCATGCGTGGCAGCGACACGCTCACTGGGCCATTTCCAGCCGATACCGCACCCGCGGCTGATCGGCCGGGCCGCCGTCGGCTTCCAGGATGGTGGTGTCGCCGTCGTGGTGGTAGTGGAACGGCTTGGCGGTGACCGGGTTCACGGGGATCGGCACCTCGGCAATGTCGCCAAGCCGCCGCGGCAGGCGCCCTTCGTGCCGTGCGGCGTACAGGCGGATCGCCTCGATGCACCTCAGCGCCGCGATGCGGCGCTCGAATCGCACCACGGCAAATTGGCAGTGGCTTGCCACGGGTAGCAGCATGCCGGCCAGCGGGACCACCTCGCGTCGCCGAGCCGCCTCGCTCAGCTCCTTTTCCGCACGCTCCATGGCTTCGTGGGCCTGGTGGTACGGCAGCCGATAGAGTCATGCCACCACGTCGCCGGGCATCGTGCGTTGCCGGACCAGCTCGAGCATCGCCTGCTGGACGACGTCGTCCGGGCATTTGCAGAACTGCCGGGCGTACAGTTCGAGCGCTGCGGCGTGACAGTGCAACAGCCGGCCGAGCAACTCGGGCCCGATCGGGAGTTCGGAGTGCTGTCGTTTTCGTTCACCATAAACAAGACGCCGCCCGAAGGACTTTATCCCACGGAATCGCGAAAAATCCCGCCGGACTCCGTCCCACGAGGTTACCCATGCCGTCGTTCGCTAAAAA
>JAUWWA010000407.1 GCA_030617125.1 Pirellulales bacterium
CAAGGCTATCTCGGTCCAAGTGACGCGCGAGCAGTTCGAGACGATGACCGCCGACCTGGTGCAGCGGGCCGCCGACACGACCGAACTGGTGTTGCAGCAGGCCGGCATCACCGCCGAGCAGCTCGACGCGGTGGTCATGGTGGGCGGCTCGACGCTGATGCCGCAAGTGCTCAGAATGCTCGAGCCGCTTCTCGGCCAGAAGCCGTACGACGTGATCTCGCCGCACACCGCCGTCGCGCAAGGCGCCGCCATCCACGCCGCCATCCTCGACATCAGGCACCGCGGCAAGCAGAGCGAACTGGCCGAGAAGGTCCGCAAAATGCTCGGATCGGTGAAGCAGGAGAACGTGAATTCGCACGGACTGGGGGTGCTGGCCACCAATCCCAAGACCGGCAAACAGATCAATCACCTGATGATCCCGCGAAACACCCGATTGCCCGTCGAGGTTCGCCAGAAGTTCAGGACGAATCACGAGGGCCAGCAGCGCGTGAGCGTTCACGTCATCGAGGGCGACGCACCCGACCCGAAGGCCTGCTCCGTGCTGGGCAAGTGCAGCATCACCGACCTGCCGGCCGATCTGCCCCAAGGCTCGCCCGTTGAGGTCACGTACGCCTTCGATACCGCCGGACGGATCAGCGTCAGGGCCATCGACCAGACCGCCGGAAAGCTGGCCACTATCGATATCCAACGCCGCGGCGGACTCGACGAACAACAGATCGACGCCTATACGAGATTGGCGAATGAGTATAGGGTAGAGTAGAGTCATGCCGGAAGAACTCGACGTTTATCGCGATTGGCTAGGTATCGCGGAAACCTCGCGGCCCTTGAACCACTACCAACTGCTCCGATTGGAGACCTTCCACGGCGATAGCACCAGGATCCGCAGGCACTACCGGAAGATGAACGCCCACGTGCGCAAGTTTGCGTCGGGCGACTACACCAAGCAGTCGCAAGAGTTGCTCAATGAGTTGGCCAGGGCCATGCTCTGCCTGACCGACGCGACGCGCAAACGCGAGTACGACGCTACGCTGGGCCGAAAAGACACCGGCGCACTCTGGCGACGGACGCTCGAAGAAATCCTCCTGGCCGAGAACGTGATCGACCAGAACCAACTCGCCAAGGCCCGAAGCTACGCCGCCGCGGTCGGCCTGGACATCCGCGACGCCTTGGTGCAGCAGAAGATGGCCCCGGCCGAGGTGGTCGTGCCGGCGTACGCCGAGTCGCAGGGGCTGCCGTACATCGAGTTGGCCGACGTCGGGGTCGACGAAAAGCTGCTGCCGCAGATTCCGGCGCGCCTCGCCCGGCAACATTCCTGCGTGCCGGTCATGGTCGACGAAGGCGACTTGTTGATGGCCTCGCCCAATCCGCTCCTCGGCGACGTGGAAGAGGAACTCCGCCTGCGCGTCGGCATGCCCGTGCGAACCGTCCTCTGCACGGCGGCCAGCATCAACGCGATGGTGGCCGAGTGCTATCCGCGCGACGACGCCGGTCCGGAAGCGAAGAAATCGCCCGCCCAACGGAAAGCTCGTAAGCCGGCGCCGCGGCGCGAGCAGCTCTACCTCTCGCGGGAACAGAAAATCCGCCGACGCGGGATGTTCGCCGCCATCGCGTTCAACCTCACCGTCATCCTGGCCATGATCTTCTTCACCTTTCTTCGCGGCGGCATGGCGTCGATACACGGGTGGGACTTCCCCTGCGTACTGCTGCTGGCGAGCGTCGCGGCCGGCGTGGCGCTGGCAGTCGCAATGATGCTGGAACGCTGAACATTCGCTAGAATCCTCATCATCCCCTCGCATCCGACCCCAAAACAAGCTATCCTTGCGATAGGATACTTCCACACACTGCTCACATGGGAGACACGACGTGCATGCACTCCTCTACATTGCGCCTTGGGTATTCGGCAGTGTCTGCGCGGGACTCGTGGCGGGATTCTTCCTGCAGCGCGGCCGGGGTAATGGACGCGGCGACAAACTCGTCGAGCAGGAACGACAGGCCGCGCTGAAAATGCTCGTTGAATTGCTCGACTCCGCCGAACGCATCAACAGCAACGTCGAAAATCACAACTCAGAAATCCAGGAAAACGTCCAGCAGGTCGGCAACCTGCGCGTGACCGCCGAAATGGAAAGCGTGAAGCAGGCGCTGCTGGGCCACATGACGGCCCTGCTCGACTCGAACAAACAGTTGCAGGAAGACCTCGTCTGCACCCGGTATCGCCTGGAAGAGCAGGCCGAGGAAATCGACCACGCCCGGCGCGAAGCCCGAATCGACGAGCTGACAAGCGTCGCCAACCGCAAGGCCTTCGACGAGAAACTCCACATGTTGCTCGATGCCTGGCAGCGGGAACAACGCCCCTTCGTCTTGCTTCTGGCCGACCTGGATCAGTTCAAGTGGATCAACGACGCGCACGGGCACCAAGCCGGCGACCGCGTGCTCCAGGCGGTCGGGGCTTCGCTGAAGCGATGGGTGCGCGAAGGAGATTTCATCGGCCGCTACGGAGGCGATGAGTTCGCCGTGTTGCTCCCCTACACCGAAAGGGAGGTCGGTGTGGAACTCGCCGAAACGCTCCGTTGCCGCACGACCGATCGGACCTCGCGCGTCGCCCTGCGGGGCGAACAGGTCCCCGTCTCGCTGAGCATCGGCGTCGCCGCCCCACGCGAAGGCGATTCCACCGAGTCCATCCTGCAACGCGCCGACGAGGCCCTCTACAAGTCGAAACAACGCGGGCGCAACCAGGTCTACTGCGAACAATCCGCCGAGGAACCCGTGCCGGCGTAGGATCGTTACTTCGGCAAGAAGTCCTGCACCACGGTCACCTCGCGGATCTGACGGCTGTCGGGCTCGAAGACGCGAATCTTCACCTGAATACCCCGCAACGGCACCGGATACGGCGCCATCGTCTCCCGCTCGC
>JAUWWA010000237.1 GCA_030617125.1 Pirellulales bacterium
AGATACGCGACCGGCGTCCCGTCGGCCCGACGCCGGACAAGCTTGCGAAAGGTGGTGCGCGGTCCGGCGGCCGGCACGTCGTCGAACCGGGTGTACAGATCGATCCGCCGGCATCCGAGCGACTCGGCCAACAAGACCTCGGCGTCGAGGCGCGGGCTGTCGGCACCATATCCCTTCAGATAGTCGGTGGTCCACCGAAGCAGCCGGCCGACGGTCCAAGGATCAGTGTCGGGCATGGCGGTTGGTGGGTAGTGGGCGGTGGGTAGTGAGCAGTGGGCCGGCTTGCCGGCGGCCGCTAAACGTTGATCGCCAACCCCGAACCCCGATTCCCGAATCACTCGATTGTCCCGAAGGCGGCGCGCTGCTCCTGCCGCTCGTATTCCATGAGGGCTTCGATGACCGGATCGAGGTTGCCGGTGAGGATGTTGTCGAGCTTGTAGAGGGTGAGGTTGATGCGGTGGTCGGTCACGCGGTTTTCCGGGAAGTTGTAGGTGCGAATCCGCTGGCTGCGGTCGCCGGAGCCGATTTTGGATCTTCGTTCCTCGGCGCGGCGCGTGTTTTCCTCTTTTTGCCGGGCCTCGTAGAGCCGGGTTTTCAGCACTCGAAGCGCCTTGGCCATGTTCTTGTGCTGGCTCTTCTCGTCCTGGCAGGAAACGACGATGCCGGTCTCGTAGTGGGTCAGCCGCACGGCGGAGGCGGTCTTGTTGACGTGCTGTCCGCCGGGACCGCTGGCGAGGAAAATATCGCGGCGATAGTCGTCCGACTTGATGTCGATCTCGACGTCTTCCGGCTCGGCCATGACGGCCACGGTGGCGGCCGAGGTATGGATGCGTCCCTTGGCCTCGGTTTCGGGCACGCGCTGCACGCGGTGGCCGCCGCTCTCATATTGTAGGCGCCGATAGACGCCTTCGCCTTCAAGCCCGAGCACGATTTCCTTGAACCCGCCCAGTTCGGTCGGATTCATGTAGAGGATCTCGACTTTCCAACCGCGGCTTTCGGCATAGCGCCGGTACATCTCATACAGGTCACGCGCAAACAGCGCGGCCTCGTCGCCGCCGGTGCCGGCGCGAATTTCCATGACGCATCGGGTGCGATTGGCGTCCTCGCCGCCGACGGTCATCTCGAGCAGCTCGTTCCAGTAGCCTTCGCGCTGGGTTTTCAGCTTGGGAAGTTCGGTCTCGGCCAGTTCGCGCATCTCCAGGTCGGAGCCTTCGAGCAGTTCCATGGCATCGACGATCTGCGTGTTGAGTTCCTTCAAGCGGCGATACTTCGTGACCAGCTTCGCCAGCGCCCCGTGCTCGCGCGCCACGGCCGACAGCCGAGCCGGGTTGGCCAGCAGCTCTTGATCGACGAGTTGTTTTTCCAACATCTCGAATCGGCCGAGTTTTTCTTCGAGCAACTTGCGCATGGTCGGTGCCTGAAGGGTGCAAGTTCAACGGCTTTCTGCCGTACGACCCGGTTCTTATCTCCCGGAAAACGTCGAATGGGCCGCGCGCACACAAACCGGGAACCGGGAAATGCCCTGCGGCCCGGAGGAATTGCCCCCGCTACTGGTCCACGTCCGCGGCGGGCTTGGCCGGCTTCTTCTTGTCGCGATTGAGACTGGCGTAGCCGGCGGCGGCAAACTTCTTCTGGAACTTCTCGATCCGGCCTGCCGTGTCCACGTACTTCAGCTTGCCTGTGTAGAAAGGATGGCACGCGTTGCAGATATCGACCTTGAGTTCCTTTTGTGTGCTACGGGTAGTGAAGGAGTTCCCACAGCCGCAGGCGACCTCGGTTTCGACGTATCGGGGATGGATCTTCTCTTTCATGGCCCGGTTCCTTTGTCTGGGAGGAACTCCCAAACCTTTAAGTCTATCACCGGCTGAGGCGGGCGACAAGCCCTGCTGGATGCAAGATCGCGGCATGTCAATGGGGGGCAGTACCACCCGTTTGGCGGCCGGGGGCACTTCGGCCAGCGGACAACCCTCAGGCACTCCTACGCCGCCTGCGCGACGCATTCGGCGCCGCGGCGTGTGACCACCGCGCAACCAATTTCTCCAACTCGCCGTCCATCCAACGACTGAATCGAACGTACGAACGCATCGGGACCGGCAACGGCACGTTCCAGCGAACGTGGTCGAACTGTACGCTTCGGGCGAAAGAGGTCTTCTGGCCTTTCATGGGAGAACCCCCCTGCGACACGGCCGCGAGTCTTGGTCGATCCGTGGTTCAATGCGTCCTTCTACACTGTTTACGCATTTTGGACGCGAAGAGTTCCCTTTCGCGCGGCGTCGGCGGCCAGCGGCGCAGAAGAAAACGCCCGGCGAGGCGGCTGGCGCCCCGCCGGGCGTATGGTGGACCGTAGCGTCAGAAGTTCATTCGGCCTTCTTCAATTTCGCGAATTCGCGTTCCAAGGCCTCAAGTCTGGCTTGGCCTTCTTCTCAGGTTTGGCGGCAGGCTTCTTCGCCACCTCCTAGCCGTCGGCACGCTTCTTCGACTTCTTCTTACCGTGCTTGGCCTTGGGTTTCTCACCCTTCTGCCACGGCTTCCCGGCCTTGTGTGCGCGAACGTGCTTCACCAGGGCCATGGTTGCGGCCTTGGCTTCCGCGACGCTCAGCGCCTTGTCGCCGTCCTTGTCCGCCCGCGCCAGGAGCTTCTTGAAGCGCTCGCGGCGTTCCTCGGGCACTTCGGCCAACGTGACCTTGCCGTCCTTGTTCGCGTCGGCCCGTTTGAACATCTCGCGGCTGTGCATGCGGATCCGCCGGGCAACGTCGCCATGCGGCGAATGAGACCGATGCATCGCCATCATCCGATGCAGCCGCTTCATCCCTTGCGTGAACTCCTCAAGGCTAAGCTGCTCGTTGTTGTCCTTGTCCATGCGGGCGAAGAGCCTTTTCGGATCGGGCGGCCTCGGTGGCCGAGCGGCGTGAGGCGGGCCGTGGTGACGTCCCTTTTTCTTGTCGGCCTTGGGCGGGCCGTGGTGACGTCCCTTTTTGCATTCGCCTTTGGGCGGGCCGTGGTGACGTCCCTTTTTCTTGTCGGCCTTGGGATGGCCGTGGTAACGTCCCTTTTTCTTGTCGGCCTTGGGCGGACCACCGGGGTGCTTTTGCTTGGCCGCCTTGAGACGTTTGGCACGGTACTGTTCTACCGCCTGCTTCCACTCGTCCGCCGTCAGCTTCTTGTCCTCGTTCTTGTCCGCTTTGATAATCGCCCTTTTGAGCCACTTCGGCGTTTCCTCGGAGACTTCGTCCGCCGTGATCACACCGTCTTGGTTGGCGTCAAGACGCTTGAAGAGCGTCTTGGGACCGGAACGTTCCGGCCGCTTGGCTTCTTCCGCCGCAACGATCTGCGGCAGAACGACGACCGCCAAGGCCGTCAGGATGCTGGGGAGTAGCCTGCGCATCATTCGTCTCTCCTTAAGTATAGGAAGGGGGGGAAAACAGGTCCGGGTGACCCACTACCTCTATAAACCCCCGACAGCACTGAAGGTTCCGCAAGAAATGTGGGCAGACGCCACTTTTTCAGCCGCGTTTCCCATAAAACCACTCAAGAGGGGGGCAAAGGGGTCGGAGGGAGGGGCAATACTGATAGAGCTGAAGCCGGGAGAATGATCACACCACAGAGCCACCAGAGAAATGGGGGTGTGGAATAATGATGAATCGGGCGCCGAAGGTTGAAATGCTGAATGAACATGACAGGGGCCGGGGCCCGCGACGGCGTGGCGCCCCTTACCCCCTTCATCGTTCATCATTCCCTCGTGCCCCGCGGCGAGAAATCCAGGCTAGGCGTCCTCTGCGTTTTTTCGAGGTCGGTCTTGTCCAGATTCCAGGGATCGCCTATAATCCGCAACGTGAGCGGAAGTCGCGAAATCCGGGAAAATCCGCCATTGCCGGGAACCGTCATTGCTGGAAATCCGTATTGGGGAGGAAGAGCCATTCGGCCACGTGAAAACGGCAAAGTCGTGCAAGTTCAGCATCGCCATGTTGCCTTTACGCGACAACCGTTCCTTGGGCGCATCATCGCAAGGTTGAGTAGGTCGTCACAGGTGTTACAGGTCGTCGAGAGACGGATTTCGATACGAAGGACACGATTTGGATTTGTTTGATCCAGCGTCGATCGCTGGGCCGATGACACGAGTGCAAGCCGTGAAGCCCCCGCTCGTGAAGTCAAGGCGGACCCTCAGCGAGGCGTCGGAGAAATTGAGGTATAATAGCAAGGACGGAAACACCGGCACGAAGGCCTTGTTTGTTTTGGTACCAAGTGGAGGATGAGGGATGTACATTGTCGGCCCAGCCCATTTGCACGGTCCCCAACCGATTGGCCCGCCGCACAGTTCTCACGCGCCAAAGCCCACGTCGCCGTCCGACGCGGCGCCGATCACCGATGAAGTCGAGATTTCAGAGGCTGGACGGCTGGTCGATCAGGCCCGCGCCGTGCCGGAGATTC
>JAUWWA010000018.1 GCA_030617125.1 Pirellulales bacterium
GTAAGAAGAGCCGCCTCCAAGACCCACCGCGGAATACACAAACGATACGCCAAAGAAAAGAATGGCGAGTACGATTGGCGGAACAATGAGTTCTTCCATGAAATGCTTCTCGACGATTCACATACGCACGGGAACCTATTGGAGACGAATCCGCTTGCCACCCCTCGCGTGTTGTCTCGATGAACAGCACGATTTTACCGTAGCGGTAGCTGGGCCGCAAGTGCTTGCCGATGCTATCCTTGCCGTTGGGAACCTGCTCGACGAGTTCTACATCGCCGGCGGCAGGGACCCGGTGCAAAACATCCCCGGTGTCCCGTTCAACGTGACCGGCTCGGTCTCGCTGACGCATTGAAGCCGACAAACGTTTGTGCCATCATGATGAATTGGCATCCGTCCTGGCCGGGACATTCGGCGATGAACTCTGCCCCTGACAACCTGCTCCGCTTTGCGATATCCCCTCAGAAGGCGGTGGGATGGGGCGGCTCCATGGTGGTTCACGTACTGGGGGCCGTCGTGGCCTCGATGACGTTCACCGCGAGCCGATCGCGATCAGATGAGTGCGCGTGGCGATGTAGAGCACGTCGTCGGCCACGACCGCGGCGGAATAAACGCTGTCGCCGACGTTGTTCTCGGCCAGCAGTTTCCGCGTGGGTGAAAGCGCCAGCACGACCACGTCGCCGTCCTCGTCACCGAGGTAGATTTTCCCGTCGACCAGAAGCGGCGAGCCCCAAACAGCCGCCATCATGTCGTACGTCCAATGAACGCGGCCGGTCTTGGCGTTCAGGCAGTGGACCAGGCCGGAAACGTCGCCGATCACGAGCAGATCGTCCTTGACGGCGACCATGCCCAGCGTGCGGTGCATGGTTTCCTCGAAATCGAACTCGCCGTCGCCGTTGGCGTCGTGGCCGGCGTAGCGCCATACGGCGGCCGAGTTCGGGTTCGGCTTGAGCGTCTCGCCGGCCTGCTGGTCGACGGCGCAAAGCCGCCGCGGCGGGGCCGGCTTGCCCTGGCGGTCGACGACCAGCTCGGCGCTGACGTCGCCGCGACGCGTCGGGTCGATGCACCAGAGACGCCCCGGCCCTTCGCCGTGTTCAGGGTCCTGCCCGGTGGCGATGTACACGCGGCCGCCATGGATGACCGGTGTGGCGATGATGCTGTTGCGGTCGCCACTCCCGTCAGCTTTCCACACGGACTGCTTCAGGTTGCAGTCGAACTTCCAGAGCAGCTTGGGTTTGGCGTCGGCCGACGGTTTGGCCAGAAAGCTGTAGAGCCAGCCGTCGCCGCCGGGGAAGACGACCTGCGGCACACCATCGATCACGGCGTAGGCGGGCGAGGCCCATTGGCCGTGCAGGATGTTCCGTCCCGGCGAGGCGTCGGTCCAAACGAGCTTGCCGGTGTGCTTGTTCAATGCGATGAAGCTGGGGGCGTCGGGCGCGGGGATGCGCTCGTGCGACTCGTCTACGCCGTTGGACGTGCATACGAACAGCAAGTCGCCGCCCGCCGTGACCGAACAACTCGCCATGTTGTGTTGCACTACGCCGAGTTGCTTCATCATGTCGAACAGCCAGATGATGTCGGCTTCGCGTCGGGTGGCGCCGCCTTCGGCGCGGTAGGGTCCGTTGTTGCGGCCGTCGTAGAAGCCGTTTGCGTCGAGGCAGGCGACCTCGGCGCGGTTGGTCACCACCCAAAGCCGGTCGCCCTCGACCAGCGGCGCGGCGCATATCCCCTGCTTTGGCCAGTCGACCGACCGGCCTGCTGAGAGTTTCTCGCGCGAAAGCTGCCATCCGAACCGGCCGTCGCTCTGGCGAAAGCACAACAGGCAGCCGAGGTCGATCAAGGCCGGATAGCACCGCACGTATCCGGCGCCGTTGTTGGTGGCACAGAAAACTTTTCCGCCGGCGAGGACCGGCGTGCCGTAGCTCTGCGACCCGAGCCGCGCGACCCACAGGATGTTCTTTGCGGACTTGCTCAACCACCGGCCCGTCTTGTGATCGAACTGGCCGACGTTCCACTGGGTCGGGGTGTTTTTCCCTCGTGGCGTGTTGTTGCGAACGGGCGAGCCGCCCCATTGGGGCCAATCGGCGCTGCGGGCCTCCGCCGGCAAGGCGGCCGACGCGGCAAACATTAGAAGGATAGCAATACGTCTCATTTCACGACCACCGGCTGCATTGTACCAGAAGCGCGTGGCGACCAACACAAACCGGAAGGTCGTGGCATGTTGCGTCCTGATTCGGCGTCTGGGTGACGGTGGCAAGCGAGCGAAGCTCGGCCAGGCTTGCCGGCTGCAAAACAATTGCGGGGAAAAATCGCGGTGCAGCCGCCCGCATAACCGTCAAATCTTCACCCCCTTGCCGATGCGGAAATCTTTGCGCAGCAGGAGCCCTAAACCTTTTGGTGAAAATAGTTTCCGTACGCTCAAGCGGCCTTTGCGGGCGGGCCGATACGGTATTTGACCCTTAGAGAATTGCGCGTGCCGTGGTGGCACGCTCAAAGGGCGCGTCAGGTAACCGGACCGGGTTTTTCGAGTCAAGGAGTGGCTCGACGGCCCTGACGCAGTACACCGTGCGAACTGCGGGAGTGGACCCAACTGTCCCGCCAAGTGATTGTCGACCACGCCTGAGTCGGTTCTTACCCATGGGAGAACCCGCCCGCGCTCTGGAGGCGCTGATTCATCCCTCGGGTGCACCTAGTCCTCCGGTTGGCGGTTGCAGGGCCGGGATTCAAACTACCGCGGTTCCTTATAAAGGAGTTGTTGCTCAATGAGAAGCAAAACTATTTTTGGAGCGCTCTTCGTGAGCGTGGCCCTGTTGTCTAGCCAGGGGTTCGGTTTCGACCTGCTGGACGGCTTCTTAGGGCTAAGTCTCGGTGGCGGCGGCTGTTGCGAGCCCGCCTGCTGCGAGAAGGCTTGCTGCGAGAAGGCTTGCTGTGAGGAGGCCTGCTGCGAAAAGGCCTGCTGCGAGAAGGCCTGCTGCGAGCCGCAATGCGGCCAGTCGTGCTGCCGGCAAGGCTGCGGCCTGTTGGACGGCCTGAAAGGGCTGCTGAAGTGCAATAGCTGCTGCAAGAAGTCCTGCTGCGAGAAAGCTTGTTGCGAAGAGGCCTGCTGCGAGCCTGCCTGTTGCGAAGAGGCCTGCTGCGAGCCGCAATGCGGCCAGTCGTGCTGCAAGTCCAGTTGTGACCTGCTGGGCGGCCTGAAAGGACTGCTGAAGTGCAATAGCTGCTGCCAGAAGTCCTGCTGCGAAAAAGCTTGCTGCGAAGAGGCCTGCTGCGAGCCTGCCTGTTGCGAAGAGGCCTGCTGCGAGCCGACGTGCTGCGAAGCCAAATGCTCTGGTTGCGGTTGTGACCTGTTGGGTGGCCTGAAAGGGCTGCTGAACTGCGATAGCTGCTGCCAGAAGTCCTGCTGCGAGCCTGCCTGTTGCGAAGAGGCCTGCTGCGAAGAGGCCTGCTGTGAGCCTGCCTGTTGCGAAGAGGCCTGCTGCGAGCCGCAATGCGGCCAGTCGTGCTGCCGGCAAGGCTGCGACCTGTTCGCCGGCTTGACGGGCCTGTTCAGCTGCAATAGCTGCTGCTCCCAGACTGCTTGCTGCGAGCCTGCCTGCTGCGAGTCTGCCTGCTGCGACGGCTGTGGCGGTGTGCCGGCCACGGCTCCGGCGGCTTCGGGTGAGAAAGCGGCCCCATTGCCGCCGGCCCCCAGGGCCGACGACCCCACCGCTTCACGGAAGCGTGGTGGAATCCGTAGCGTCAGCCGCGTCGTCATCAGCACCTAAGACACTCCACCTTGATTGTTGGTTTCTAACATAGGCCTGTCCGGGCCCCTAAACCCGGGCAGGCCTGTCTTATTGTACAATGATGAATGATGAATGATGAATTGCCCTGGCACGACTGCCCACTTCTGAAGGCTGCTCGGTGTGAACCGGCCGAGCGCGTGCCCATTTGGCTGATGCGACAGGCCGGCCGCTACATGGCCGACTATCGCCGACTGCGGCGCGATACCCCCTTTCTCGACTTGTGCAAGAATCCCAACCTCTGCGCCGAAGTGATGCTCACCGCCGTCGAACGCCTGGGCGTCGACGCCGCCATCGTCTTCTCCGACCTGCTGCTGATCCTCGAGCCGATGGGGCTCGAGTTGGAGTTTTCCACCGGCGAAGGCCCGTTGCTGCACAACCCGATCCGCGAGCCGGGCGACGTCGACCGGCTGCGCGAGTTGGAGAGCATCGAGCCGCTGGGGTTCGTCGTCGAGGCGGTCCGCAAGACCCGTGCCGGACTGAACAACGCTTTGCCGCTGATCGGATTCGCCGGCGCCCCGTTCACGCTGGCCGCATATGCCATCGAAGGGCGGGGCGGCCGCGACTACCGACGCACCAAGACGCTCATGTTCACCGACGCCGGTGCGTTCAACGCGATGATGAGCCGCCTCAGCCGCGCGATCACGCTGTACCTCAACGCCCAGATCGAAGCCGGCGCCCAACTGGTGCAACTGTTCGACAGTTGGGTCGGATGCCTCGGCACGGACGACTATCGCCGCTACGTGCTGCCGCACACGCGCCGGATCATCGAGTCGATCGCGCCGGGCGTGCCGGTCATCCATTTCGCCACGGGCAACCCGGCGCTCTTGCCGCTGCAAAGCGAGGCGGGCGCGGCGGTCGTCGGCGTCGATTGGCGCATCCGGCTCGACGACGCCTGGGCGGCCATCGGCCACGACAAGGCCGTCCAGGGCAACCTCGACCCGGTCGTACTGCTGACCAATCCCGCCGAGATCCGCCGACGCGCCAAGGAGATTCTCGATCAGGCCGCCGGCCGCCCGGGACACATCTTCAACCTCGGCCATGGCGTGCTGCCGCAAACGCCCGTCGAAAACGTCGTCGCGCTGGTCGACGCCGTGCACGAGTTGGGCAGTAGGTAACTCGAGAAACGCGATTGCACGGTGGCTGGTGATCGGTATACTGAGGGTCCTGTCTGCCATCGCCGGTTTCGAGCGCGTGGATGAGGACATGTAGAAGTGAATATCGCCTGGTGGTCCTCGGCGGCGGTCCGGCGGGGACGTTTGCCGCCCGGGCGGCCGCCGCACGTGGGGGCCGTGTCGCCTTGGTCCTGCCCGAGCCGCACCGGCCGGAGGCCGACGAGCCCGCGACGCCGCAACCGACCGAGTTCGCCGAGCAAATCCGTCGGCTGCAAGTCCAGTTCGGCCTGGCCGCGCCGAACTCGCTGTCTGACGCGCCGAACATCGACGTCTTCCACGGCCGGTCGGTCTTCGTCCGACAGCGCGTCGTGAAGCTCGGCAAGCAAGAACTCCGCTTCCGCAAGGCCCTCATCGCCACCGGAGCAACCACCGCAGGTGACGACGTCGAAGGGACCGCCGAGAACGGCTGCCTGACGAGCGAAACGCTCGATGCACTCGCCGAGCCGCCGCGACGACTGGCCGTGATCGGCTCCGACGCGGTTGCCTGCCAGTGGGCCCGGGCGTTTTGCCGCTTCGGCAGCCAGGTGCACCTGGTCGCTCGCGAGCCGACCATCCTGAGCGGCGAAGACCCCGACGCCGCGGCAATCATCCAGGCACGGTTCGCCGAAGACGGCGTCCGGCTGCACCTCGGCTGCCGCGACGTGGCGATCGAGTCGACCGGCAGCCTCCGCGGCGTGGTGATCGGACGCGATGACAGGCAGGAGAAGTTGCTCGTCGACCGGGTCCTGCTATGCGGGCCGCGGCGTGCGAACACGCAAGGGCTGGCCTTGGAAACGGTCGCGGTGGCCCACGACCGTCGCGGCGTGCTGGTCGACGACCGGCTACGAACGACCAATCGCGACATCTTCGCCGCCGGTGCGGTTTGCGGTCTGGAGTACGCCGCGCCGCCGGCCGCACGTGCCTCGGCCCGGTTGGCCGCCCACAACGCGCTTCGCTTCTTTCCGCGCAGAATGAGCCGGCTGGTGATTCCGCGGCTGATCGACACGCAGCCGCAACTCGCCCAGGCCGGGCTCACACTCGGCGAGGCGCGGAAGCGCGAGCTTCAGTTCGACACGTATCGCATCGAGCTGGCCGAGGCCGACGTGTCGCTCGCGGCGCCGCGTCGGCAAGGTTTCATCGCGATGCACGTCGCCCGGCGGCGACGGTGGCCGTGGCCGAGGATTGTCGGCGCGACGGTGGTTGCCGAGGGCGCCGACGAGTTGATCGCGCCGCTACTGTTGTTGATGACCCGCCGCCGCTCGCCGGCCGCGCTGGCCGACGTCGTCCCCTGCCACCCAAGCCGGTTCGAGTTGCTGCGGCAACTCGGCCGACAGTACGTTGCAGGACGAAGGGATTGACGAAGGATGCCCGATGGCCTATAACTTGTATCGAGCGGCGGGCGACTAATTGCGACTTCGCCCGCTCACCATAGGGACGTGTTTCTGCATCAACTCTTTGAAGGGGCACTGCGATGGCCGGTAGATCGAACAACGGCAAGTTGAACATTGCTCTTCGGATGATCGTTTACCGCGAGGGCGATTGGTGGTTTGCGCATTGCCTCGAACTGGATATCGTCGCTGAGGGAGAGACAGCCGACAATGCGATGCGAGACCTCGAGGACCTTTGCCGTTTTCAGATTGAGACGGCCCTGGAAGAGGGCGACTTGGATTCGGTATTCCGCCCGGCCCCGCCGGCAGCCTGGCGGATGTTCTGCATGGGCACCATGAAGCGGATGCCGTGCAAGCCCGCTGCGCCCGTCGACAAGTTTGAAGCACGACAAGTGGCGTTCGCCTGATGGACTTCTACGGCAGGGCGTGAATCGGTTGTCTCCGCTATAGCAGTATCCGACGGCGCCAAATGAGCCGATAACCGGCCAGACGCACCAGCCACAAGGAGCCGGCCGTCCAGAAGATCTGGCCGAGGTAAAGCGTGACAGCTTCAGCCTCATCAATCTCGTGCGTGGCAGTCAACGCGAAGGCGGGTACCACGCCCGCCAAAAACAGGACCAGATGGCGCATCGCTGTCCAGCGCGTCGCCAGGGTGAGCCAAACCGCGCTCAGCGCAATCAACGCACTGCCGCCAAGGATCGCGACAAGGACAAGCAGGGCGGCAGGGCTCAAGAACGCATCGATCTGTCGTTTTGGCAAGTAGTGAAGTGCCGCCAGCACCATCGCCACGGCCGTCATCCAGGAAAACAGCGATCGCAGCGAATACTGCATCCACCTTCGACTAGGCTCGGGAGGTCTGTCCCAATCTGCGGCCCACGTGTCGGTTAACTCGGTCCCAAAGAACCGGGCGGTCAGCAGCAGTAGGCTCACAAGGCCCATGAGCAACAACGCTAAGAAGGTCATAACCAGCACGTCGCTGTCGAAGGCGAACCGTTCCAGCAGCCACATCCACCCCACGATGCCGACGACCACTACGACCATCCGCCACGGCGTGGCTCGTCCGCTCAGGGCGGCCCAACACGCCAACAGGCTCCCGTGGCTAAGCGTCATGGCGAAAAGGAAGAAATTGACATAATCCTCGGGTCCGAGCGGGCCGTCGATCCACGCAATCGCCGCTTGGCCCAGCACGGCGACTCCAACGACCAGGCCGATGAGTATCCGGCGTTTTCGCATGATGCGAGTGTACTCGGCGCGGCCCGCCTTGAGTAGCCCGAACGATTCGCCGATAATTGGCGTTTCCCCCTTTCCCCTTCTTCCCTGATTACACCATCGAATCGTTCGTTCGGGCCGCATGTCTGAAGAATCGCCGCTTGTCGTCGTTCAACTCACGCCGCACGGCCGCGGCGCGGTGGCGACCGTATTGGTCGAAGGGCCGGGCGCGCTGCGCGCCGTCGAAGCGCACTTCAAGGCCAAGAGCGGGCGAGCGCTGCCGGACTACGCGAGCGATGAACTCGCCTTCGGGCGGTTTGGCTCGCCGCCGGGCGAGCAGATCGTCGTCCGGCGCCGAGCAGACGAGTCGATCGAACTGCACTGCCACGGGGGATACGCCGCCGTGGCGAAGATCGAGAAGACCATGGTCGGCCAAGGCTGCCGGGCCGTCGCGTGGCGGGATTGGCTCGGCCGGCGGCACGCCGATCCGATCGCCGCGGCCGCCCGCGCCGTCCTGGCCGAGGCACGCACCCTGCGCACTGCCGCGATCCTTTTGGATCAGCACCACGGCGCGCTGCGCCGTGCGATGGATGAAATCGAGCAAGCGCTTGCCGATGGGAATTCGCAAGCCGCCGCCGCGCTGGCGGAAACCCTGCTGGCGCGGGCCGAGTTGGGGCGGCGCCTGGTCCGGCCGTGGCAGGTCGTGCTTTGCGGGCGGCCGAACGTGGGCAAGAGCAGCCTGATCAACGCCTTGGCGGGTTACGCCCGGGCGATCGTGCACCCGACGGCCGGCACCACGCGCGATGTCGTCTCGGTGCACACCGCCGTGGACGGCTGGCCGGTGGAACTCTCCGACACGGCCGGCCTGCACGACGGCGACGACGCGCTCCAACGCGCCGGCGTCGAACTGGCCGAAAAAAAGCTCGCCCGGGCCGACCTGGTCGTGCTGGTGTTCGACCGCAGCGCGCCGTGGTCCGACGCCGAGGGCGAACTGATCTGCTCGTGGCCCGATGCGGTCGTGGTGCACAACAAAAGCGACCTGCCGCCGAGCGCCGGGCCGCGCGAGCCGGGCCTTGCGACCAGCGCGCTGCGGGGCGAGGGCATCGAGGCGCTTGCCCGGGCGATCGCCGCGCGGCTGGCGCCGGATCCGCCGCCGCCGGGCGCCGCGGTGCCGTTTACCGAGGAGCAAGTCGCGTGGTTGCGGAGGGCCGTTTGTTGAGTCCGGTACAAGGATTGCCTCAGTGTCATGGAAACCAGTGTCAGGGGAACCGGTAGGTTGGACCGGTAGCGCGGACAACGTCAATACTAATACCGTTATCAGTAGACACGCTATTGCCCGACAAATTCCTCGATCTGCTCGAATGCCGCTTCGAGGTTCTCCATGCTGGTGGCGAACGAGATTCGGGCGTAACCCTCGGCGCCGAAGGCCGAGCCCATCACGGTCGCCACGTTCTGCTTTTCGAGCAGTTCCAGGCACCAAGTGGTGGAGTCGTCGATCCGCTTGCCGTTGTAGTTGCGGCCGAGGTGTTCGCTGATGTTGATGAACGCGTAGAATGCGCCGGCCATCTCCGCGCAGCTTAGGCCCGGGATCTCTGCGATCCGCTTCATGACGAACGCACGGCGCCGGGTGAACTCGGCGAGCATCTCGTCGACGCACTCCTGCGGGCCCTGCAAGGCCGCAATGGCCGCGTGCTGGCTGATGCTCGACGGGCACGACGTCTCCTGGCTTTGCAGACCATTGATGGCCTTGGCCACGTTGACCGGCGAGAGGGTCCAGCCGATTCGCCAGCCGGTCATCGCGTACGTCTTGCTGACCCCGTTGACCAAGATTACCCGATCCTGCAACCCCGGTCGGACCGTGGCAAAGCTGGCGAACGAGTGGCCCTCGTAGACCAGCCGCTCGTAGATCTCGTCGGCCACGACCAGCAGATTGCGTTCGATGGCCGCGTCGGCCAATGCACCAAGTTCGTCGCGTGAATACATGCTGCCGGTCGGATTGCTCGGACTGCACAGAAGCAGGATCTTTGTCTTGTCGGTTACGGCCGCACGCAACCGATCGACGGAGAGTTTGAAGTCGTCTTCCTGCCGGGTCTGAACAATCGCCGGCACGGCGCCGGTCAGCTTGACCAACTCCGCGTAGCTGACCCAGTACGGCGCCGGGATGATTACCTCGTCGCCCGGGTCCAACAGTGCGGTGAAGGCGTTGTGCAACGCGTGCTTGGCGCCGTTGGAGACGACCACCTGGTTAGGGGCATAGTCGAGTCCGTGGGTGGCACGGTATTGGTCGACCACGGCCTGTTTCAGCTCGGGGATGCCGCCGACGGCCGTGTAATGGGTGTGTCCGGCGTTCATCGCCTCCCGCGCCGCCTGGCGGATGTGTGGTGGGGTGATGAAGTCCGGCTCGCCAAGGCTCAGGTCGTAGACCGCGTGGCCGGCGGCCTTCAATTCCTTCGCCTTCGTGGCCATGGCGATCGTGGCCGACGGCTCCAGCGCCTGGACGATTCGAGAAATGGTCGGGGGCATTGGGACGTGCTCCTCGGAGTTTACGGCTGTTTGCACTCATTGAGCCGCGACCGGCGGTCGCGGCTTTATGGTTGAATGTTCGGCGGCGGTTGACTCCCTGCAACGCACACCGGAGAATGAATATAGTAGTTCCTCGGCTCGCCTCCAAGTGGCCCTCTTTCCGCTTTCCCGTTTTCCTGTTCCCCTTTTTCCTGAAGATCATGGCGACAGCACGCATCGGCATGTGGTTGATCGGGGCGCGAGGTAGCGTGGCGACGACCTCGATTGTGGGGTTGATTGGCCTGCAAAAGGGGCTCGTCGGCACCGTCGGACTGGTCAGCAGCCTGCCGCGGTTCGCCGATCTCGATTTGCCCGACTGGAGTGATTTCGTCGTCGGAGGGCACGAAATCCGCTCGGTCCCGCTGGCCGACGAGGCGATGCGACTCACCGGCACGGGCCGCACGGCGACACCCGAGCTGATCGCGCAGTGTACTGAGGAGCTGCGCGGCATCGACGGGCGGATTCGGCCCGGCACGCTCTACAACGTCGGGCGAACCATCACTGATCTGGCCGACGCGGCGGTTCCCCGCGGCGAGTCGCCCCGGCAAGCGGTCGATCGGCTCCGGCGCGACCTGGCCGAGTTTGCGGCGGCCAACTCGCTTGCCCACGTCGTTGTGGTGAACGTGGCGTCGACCGAGCCGGCGGCGGATAGGCAAGCGATCCCCGCGACGTGGTTTGCACTGGAACCGCTGCTCGACGAGCCGTGCGGTGAGGAGGCCGGCGGCGTGGGCGGTTGTCCGCTGCCGGCCAGTTCGCTCTATGCGATCGCGGCGTTGGACGCGGGCTGTTCGTACGTGAACTTCACGCCGTCGCTCGGTTCGGCGCCGGCGGCGATCGATGAGTTGGCCGGTCTCCGCGCCACGCGGCATGCCGGCTGCGACGGCAAGACGGGCGAGACGCTGCTGAAGAGCGTGCTCGCGCCGATGTTCGTTAAGAGAAACCTCCAGGTGATGAGTTGGGTCGGGCACAACATCTTCGGCAACCTCGACGGCAAGGTCCTCGACGACCCGAGCAACAAACAAGCCAAGCTCAGCAGCAAAGACCACCTGTTGCGAGAGATCCTTGGCGAGAACGCGCAAATACACACGTCGATCGAGTATACCCAACACGGCCATAATCTGCGGTTTTCGCACGGCTGACCAAAACCGTTTTACCGAC